>JAHJDG010000016.1 GCA_018812265.1 bacterium
CAAAACGCCTCCGATAACACCCAACTCTTGCGGAACATCCAACCTCCTCAACCTTGATGCCCGCAAGATACTGAAATCGGCTCCTCCCCGTCAAGTGTTATTTTGATATAGGCTCATAAGGGGGGTTCCATCACACCGATTGTCGGGACCGATTGCTTCGCCCGTTGGTAGTGACACAGCTTGCTGTGTCCCTCCCGTAGTTTCACACGGCAGTGTATTCCTTGCTCTTGGATTTTCACCTTCGCCTTCGGGAACAATCCCCTTGACCTTTTGTTCAAAATTACGTATATTGGATATTAGTCTCCCACCTTTGAAAAAGGGGGGAACAAGGGGGGTCAACTTCGTTACAGGTATCCCGGATCCTCCCGCAACACGGCACTTTTACTGGTGATCCGGGCCCAACAGCACGAAAAAAGCCTGAATGGTATCGTACAATCTCAACGTTTTCTGATAGTAAGGCAGTTCGTTTGGTCAAAAACATTTTCCGCTTTTCAGTTTTAAGTTTATAGTTTTCAATTTGTTCTTCCCCGGGGACGACATGGTTTCGACGGGATGTATGGATGGCATAGGGTGCAGGCGGAGGCTGGAACATCCTCCAAAATCAGGTTCCAAAAACACAAGTGCCAATAGCACTTATGCTCTCGCTGCCTAAGTAATTAGGTAGCCTGCCCTCCCCGGCCGGGGCGCAGCGGCCGAGGATGCGGCATCAACTCCCTGCGCTGGCGTGCGGCAGGCCGCGGTCCGCACGCGAGATCATGCGGCTGGCTTCCCCAAGCTTTGTCGCTGGTGCGACCGGGGAGCGAGACCCAATCCAGCGAAGAAGCCTGTGATACCCGGTGTGGTCCGCTTCTCGGACGCGGGTTCGATTCCCGCCGTCTCCACGAAATTCCCTTTCGTTAAGCTTTCGTAAGAAGGACTTGACGGAAGGGTTTTCCTATGGACTATCTTCTGATGTCACCAAGGGCGGCGGAAGCACGAGCCTCTTAGCCGCGCTGCCCCGGAGCAGTAACCATATGTTCGCGACTCGTAACGGCAAGCCGTGGGTGCCGCCGCGCCAGCCGTAGGTTGATCTGCTCGAAAGAATCTGGAGTGTACCCGCCAAGCCGTCCACCCATCTCACGCATGATAGTTGTCGCTCAATCCTGCGCCATGTCTATTGACCGCAATTCAGAGTCCTACAGATTCATCTCGGAGTCGGCCCGGAAGAAACCGAATCGTCCGTAGTCGGTCATCGAGCATTCTTTTGCCACGCCGGTCGCCAAGCTGTTGGCCACACCGTAGCGCTCGCACCGGGTAATCGCCGAGTTGCGGAATGCCAGATATCCATCCCCCACGTAAACGCCCACGATACGGCAGAATCGGACCAAATTGGCGATGACGAATTCGAGACGTGCCTCTTCCGGTCTGACGATGATAAGACACCAAGAATCTGGAAGATCAGGAAAAATAGATGGTGCTTCGTAACCATCGAGAAAAAAACAACATTAAGAGACCCATATGACGAGTTGTTTCCGAAGGACATTCTTAATATATTTTTCACAAAGCTGTCCAGTTCATTGTAGAGGCAATTATGCGTTCGTCCTGCGTTCTTGTGTTGTCGGTTTTAGTGTTCGTATTTGTGGCCTGGGGTGAGACCCACACGTTCACAACCGATACCCTGATCGGTTGTACCAACTTAGTTTTCGAAGGCGATGACCTCGTGGTCAGCGGCTGCACGCTCACCGTGGACTGCGCGCACAGCTTCACCAGCCTGACCGTAATCAATGGCGGTACGGTGACCCATACGGCCGGGGAAACGGCGGGGATGGTCTTGACGATCACGAACAGCGTGTTGATCGAATCCGGATCGGCGTTCAATGTGAATGCGAAAGGATACCCGCAGGACAGCGGTCCCGGCGCCGGGGGAATGGGAGAGTGGACCGCCTGTGGCGGAGCATACGGCGGGCGCGGTGGCACGAGCGAGTTTTGCTCCGCGGCCGGCGAAGTCTATGGA
Organism: bacterium; assembly: GCA_018812265.1. Classification (GTDB taxonomy): domain Bacteria; phylum Electryoneota; class RPQS01; order RPQS01; family RPQS01; genus JAHJDG01. The sequence goes on from JAHJDG010000016.1 coordinate 1,994, forward strand.
AGTTATGTGAATCCCAACGAACTTGGCAGCGGCGGCGGCACTCAGACCCGTGGGAACGTTCCCGGGGGTGCGGGCGGTGGCTATGTGCGGCTGATCGTTCAAAATGAGCTGGCGGTTCATGGTACAATCAGCGCCAACGGAGGATTGGGAGTCGAATCGGGGGGAGGATCAGGCGGAAGCTTGTGCCTCACGAGCGGGAGCCTGAATGGCAGCGGAACGATCGTGGCTAATGGCGGCGATGTGCTGAGCGGCGGCGGGGGCGGCGGGGGCCGAATCGCGATCCATGCCAACAGCAGCGGTTTTACGGGCGATATCTTTGCCTGCGGCGGAGCAGGCGGGCAGTACGGCGGCGCAGGAACGGCGCTCATTCGCATCAACGGAATGATCCCGGGACAACTCACGGTGAGCAACTGCATGCACTCGGGAGCGGGCACTCCGCTTGAAGGTTCAGTAGCAGACCACCTGACGATTGAGCAATTGGCACAGTTATGTCCCCGATCTCCTTTGATCGTCGGTGGCGATCTCAATGTTCAGACCAGCGGGTGGATTCAGGCCACGCGTTTGCATCGGCTGGTTCTAACGACTCTGGGCGATCTTACGATTGAGGGAACGTCGAAAATCAACGGCGACCGCTGCGGCTACTTGCATGATGATGGTCCGGGCAAGGGAGTCTCTACGGTTTGGGAAGCGGGTGGTGCAGGTCATGGCGGCAATGGCTGCTGCAATACTTTGGGCGGGACTTCCTATGGACTGCTGGCTGATCCGTCTTATTCCTTCGGTAGCGGTGGCGGCTCGGCCACACGCTTTAGTGGAAGTGGCGCCGACGGTGGCGGAGCGATCCGTGTGACCGTTGGGGGGGAGTTGACCGTTGACGGGACGATCAGCGTCAACGGTGGCGAAGGCACCGCTCGCGGGGGCGGATCGGGAGGCGGGATGACTATCTTAGCTCCGACCCTGTCGGGATCGGGCATGATTCAGGCGAACGGCAACGTCAGCACCTTTGCGGGCGGCTGTGGGGCGGGAGGACGGATTGCGCTGTATGTCTGTAATTTCAATTTCGATTCCAGTCACGTGCAGGTAATCCCCGGCGATCCGAGCCATCTGCCCGGCTATGGGACCATCTGGTACGCGAGCGGCGACGCCAACAGCAATGCGATTCCCGACGGGTGTGACTTTGCGAGCGGCATCAGCAGCGACGGCAATCAGAACGGGATTCCGGATGAGGTGGAACTTGTCGGCGGAACAACGGTCGTGACGATTCAGTACGACGTGCCCTCCCATCAATTGGTCCTGCGCTGGCCACTGATTCCCGGATACAATTCGTATCGAGTCTATGGCCGTCACGGCACGGCGAGCGAGGTGCTGCTCGACACGGTAGCCGGCGGAATATATGACGTCACCTCACTGCTCGAAGGGGGATCCGGGAATGATATGTGGACGTTCCGGGTGATCGGAGTGCAGTAGGGCAGTTGGTGTTGAGTTGATACAGACGGTCATCCGTCAAGTGGGCGAAAACGACAAAGGTCAGAGCGCGATGCTCTGACCTTCTATTTATCCGGCCTTCAGGATACAAACCGGCGATTTCCGGCGCGAGGGTTCAGCTACAGAAGGTTGCCGGGCCTATGCCACTGCTTCCATGCCCCTTTTGTTTGCTGGAGATGACGGCCAATCTGACGATAAATCGGACATTGGTGATAATATTGTGAGGAAAAGTCAGGTTCGCAAAAAACTAAAATTAGTACACTGTAATCAGATGTTCGCAAGCGATCTCGTGGAAAATCACCGAATTTGCTTCGCCCTCTGGACAATCTCGAATATTTTATTATCTTTCAAGAGGACGGATCACTCACCCAGAAGGAGACTGACGAAATGAAACGCATTAGCATTTCTCTGTTGGTGTTGTTCTCACTTGTGTGCATGGCAAGTGGTGTCCTTGCTCTGGAGATTCAGGTGTCTCCGCAAACGCTGGTTCTGTCGTCGAAAGGCGGGCAATTAACCGTTCACACGGATGTGCCTTTTTCGACGGCGGTGACCGTGGTGTTGGAGGTCAATGGGACGACAATCGCCGTAAACACTTTTGCCGATGATCGCGGGAATCTGGTAGCCCAGTGCAGCAAGGAAGCGGTCAAGGAAGTGATCGGCGATTTTCAAGGCGAAACCACAACGGCCACGATCTCACTGACCGTGAACGGCGTTACGGACTCGGAAGTCATCCGAGTCAAGAAGTAGTTTCTTCGGCCGTCCCGAGGTGCGGATATTGATACTGCACAGCGGGTGTTTTCGCAGTCGTGCACAGTAGTACGCTCCGCTGCAATATGAGAAAGGTCAGAGCATTCCACTCTGACCTTTCTCAATTTTGGCGGGGCCGACGGGACTCGAATCCGCGCACTCTCACTGGTGAAAACTCATTATCTTATTGAACTTACAATATCTTATGCCAACAAACAGAATGATAACCGCATACCTGTAAGTTTATATTCTGCGATAGGCATTCCCGAAGTTTCAGCACGTTTTCAGCACGTTTTCCTGCGCTTTTCTACAGTGTGATCAACAGACATCGCCGACGTCTAGTCGCGAGATCTAACCCATCGCGACGCCCCCTCAATATACTCGTACTTCACCCACCTCGTCGGTCTTCTTTGAAAAGACAACTTCCCATCAAAATCCCCGAAGATCTTCTGCATCTCCGTGGAGAGTGTATTCAACCGCGTCCCTTCAGTTCCTACATGTGGTAGTCGTACAAACCTGCCAATGATCTTGAGTAGCACCTCGGCCCGTAATTCCTGATGGGTGGGGGATAGCCAAGTTAGATCGTTGTCATGAAGACTGGCTTTCAAAGTGGTTGCTTCCCCTAGGAGCCGCCACCTGAACCCGCTACCACAAGATGACGCCAACTGGCGACCAAGATGTGACCCAGCATAAGTAAATCAGGTCACAGAACGCCGTGTTTTCGCGAGGGGCGGTGCAAACGTTACAAAGTGAATAGCCCCCTTGCCGAGAGCCTGCATTTTCTTGAACTTCAGCCAGAGGCCCGCAATCACCGGGCTCAGTAGACGAATTCGAGTTTTGGGGAATTCATCACCTCATGGCTGCCTAGCATCCGCGTTCGTATTCTTTGGGGAAACGTAGTCGAGAATCGTTTTCATGTCCGACAGCACGTCTTCCGGCGTGCAGTGCGCAACAAGCTCCTTAAGCTGTGGACCATGACATTTCCGCAACTTGCGCCCCGATCCGCATGGACACATCCATGTTCTATGAAAGACCCTGTCATGCAGCGCCAGCAATAGGTGCAACGTTGGTTTGTGGCCGGACACGTGAAAGAGCTCGTTGTAATACTCAAGGATGCCTTTGCCGCTGTGTGAAAGTTCACCCCACGGCATTTTGCCGAACCACGACCTATACACGAGGGCATACAGGAAATGGACAACCTGATCCTTCACGAAGTGGAGAAGATCAGGGTTCTGCGCAAACTTCCTCCTTACCTCAATCTGTGCGCCCAAACAGAAATTGCCAGTTGTGGGGTAAACGTGAAAGTCTGCTTCTCTCGGAATCTGTTCACCTGTCTCGCATATCTTGGGCGGGCTCGCGGGGTAGTCATCCGGCAGCGTTATGAGGACGCTGAATGTGCCCGCCATTTCCACGCCGTTGTATTCTGCACGAAAAGTAAGATCCCCGCGTACAATCCATCGGCCCGGCTGGTCTTCGTGAAGGCTCAACCCTTGGTAGTGTTCAACAAGCTCATTGAATTGAGCGTGAATGATGTCGAGACAGACGTCGTTTTCGGTCATGCAGCATGTGGCTTGCTGGGTTCTGTGATGACGATGCGAGGTGTGGAGCTTGGGCGGGCCTGAAGCTCGTCAGCAGAAAACGCTTTCGCAGCCGCCACCTTAACAGATCCTTCTCCCAACGATGCTGCGAAGCTCTTGACCATGGATCCGGTGCTCTCCTGTAGAACCGCGCTGGAGAACTCGCCACGCGCTCGGTCGAGCCACGAGAGGAAAGCCTCGCGTAGCTTAGGTTTGGACTGCCAGCGATCTACGAAGTTCTCTTTGCTGTTCACGGGGTTGGGCACCCAGTAGACGCCGCCCTGGGTTTCAATGTGGAGCGCCATGTCCCGGACAATCGTTTGCAGCGCTTCGACAATGGACACCTGGTTGCCGTAGGAGCGGGCCGCGAGTGTTGTAATAAGAATCGAGCTGGGCCTCTCGTCCGGCAAGTTCTGGAATACTACGTCTCGGTGCCGCTTCAAGAGTTGCACGGCTCGTTGCAGTGGGGTTCTCACGCGGTATTCGGGAATATCCTCGACGTGTTCCCGTAGCGACTTTGCCAACTTTTCCCGCGCGGCAAAGAGCTGGACCTTCATACGCTCTTTGAACCACTCCGCGAAGGCGGTGGGGTTGCTATAGTACCAGTCATTTAGGGATCGGTCTGGAATCGAGATCGGCCCGAATGACTTCGACGGAGCTGGTGTTGGTGCGACGGTTAGGTCGGGCACGGCGGGCAGAATATCCATGTGGAAGCGGGCACCGTCTGCGTAGTTCAGCCGCCAGCAGCGGTTCAGGGGCTCGAGCATGGCGTCGTACTTCTTGTTCTCCCGCAGACGCTTGCCCACAAGCTCCTTGAGCTGCAGCGGCGTCACCGCGCGCTGGTTGAGCGCCTGAAGCTCGCAAACCAAATCAACGTCGTACTCGTCTACGTCCCCAATCGGTCTGACTACCGTGCCAAGCCGGAACGATCCCTGCGGGAAAATAATGGGGTTGTACTTGGCAATCTCTGAGTCTTCTTGATTGAGCCACGCGCCCACGGCCTTGTAGTGGCTCTTTGCGGCCTCGTGCTGGGAGTCCGTAATGTCCAACTGCTCACCCAGGACTTCGAGAAGTTGGTTGCTGGCAGCAAGAACTTGCGTAGACATATTTATCCTTTAGCGGTTAGTGTGCAGAGAAGTCAATTGCTTTGACGAATCCACCCCGCTTCCGGTTTTGGTCGTAGACGCGGAGCGGGAGATCAGCTTTGGGCATCCACACGCGGCCAATTTCAATTGCAACTGAGACTGGAGCAGCAGGGAAAACGTGAATCACAGATTTCTCGCGATGGGTCATCTTGATCAGGTCGAACAGGCGACGGCCAATTTCGCGAAATTGCCGGAGCTGGTGAGTGCTCTTTAAGAAATCATTGTTCGGCGTGGGTGCCGATATGCGCCAAATGGCGGTATCGTTGCCGAGAACTTCTAAGATACGGGCGTCCTCGATGGTTGCACTTAGTGAAAGGACGAGCGCCGCATTCGATGCCGGTTTCGGTGGCTCATGAATGATGTATTCGAACCCCTCGGGGTGATCCTGCCAAGCCCAATTAGCAGGCTCTCTGTGCAATTGGTACACGTCTGCCATCGGGATATCGGAGAGGAGCCGCCCCAATTCAATAAGCAGCGGTTGGGGTGCAAAGGCGAAAACTGAAAGGTGATGAATTTCGCCGGTTGTTAGTCGCTGCCGAACGCGGGTCTCGAATTGCCTGCGTAGATTCTCTGATTCAATTCCCCAATAGCCGTTTTCGTCATCCTCATAGGCACTATTGGACAGGCTCAGCTCAATCGCCGGTTTCTCGGCGGGGTATCGCCTCGGAATCATGGCTTCGCAGGCAAGTTCCCACGAGACGCGCGTGGCTTTTTCTCCGATGTTGGCACCGTAAAACAAGATGTGACTCTTGTAGTCGCTATCGAGAGCAGTAAGTAACTCGATGCGGGTCTCATGGCTCTTCTTCATGGCTGTAAGTCGACCAACGGTGTGCCCCAGTACGTCTTCCCGATCTATCAGACGGTGATGTGCGTCGCACATCAGTAGCAGGTTAGATATGTCGGTTGCCAGCTTCGGTGAAAGGTCTGGGTCGCCACGAGGTCCGTTTGGTTCCGCCGCGACAACGTGCGCAACGTACGCGGTGTTCATGTCAGTGAGAGTCAAATCATCGCGCCACAAAATCCTATTACATCCTTCGTATTCACACCGTCCACCGGCGAGAACCCAAAGGCGAGTGATAGTTTTGTCGGGGATCGAGGGGCGACTCATTTTATGGTGTTGTTTCTGATCGGTTAGCCGTACGGTATTTATACCTGAAAGAGGAGCTGGATTCCTTAGTGAACAATATGCGCATGGGGGGGGGCTGACAGCGTGTTCAATCTCTAGTCACGTTGTTCACTTCACGTGCTACGTCTCCAAGATTTACTCAGGCCACACAAGGCTCAATGTCATATTAAGTCGCGGTATGCAGAATGGTAATTCAGATACAAATTCGGAATCTCTTGGAAACGCCGAGAACCACGCTCTTGTTAAGACCTGTTGTGGCGCATTTTCGTCGGTGCGACCGGTTTCAAAGAACTCGCCGGCGCAACTTGCGCCATCAAGCGGCTGATTTATTGGTCTGGTTTGATAGTGCGAAAGATCTTGGCTCTTTACGACCCATTTGAGCTTCCCATCTAACGCCACGAAGAGTGCACACGGGAAACATTCCATCTCAATGTAGCGGAAGCAACTCGCCGTTAACGAGGTCTGAAAATGATCACAAATGTTCTGAAATAGAGCTCGCGATGGTTTGCGTCCCGCACCTATCTGACGATAGCTTGTTTCAGGCATCAACAGCTCTGCGGCGAAAGCGTTTGCTTCCGGTTCAAGGTAGCTGCTTCGGTACCATGGCAGAAACATATCATCTGTACATGCAAAAGCGATCTTGTCTTTGTGAAGCCTGAAGTGGCCCAATTCGTGAGCAATAGCAAATCGGCGGCGTCCGTTTTCAGAGATCCCCGACCTAACCGAAACAATTCCTCTGTTACCCTGACGAATTAGCACTGCAGTTGATCCCTCCAGCCTGTCCTCCTCGACAAACACACCTAACTCCATAGCCAGAGCCTCAATCCGGATATCTACTATTCGATCCAAGCAGAACTCTGCATAGATTTCTCTGGCAGCGGCAATAGCTCGCGCATTGCTGGTTGACGCCATAAGATTCCTTACTGCATCTTGAGAAATTCGTCCAACTGATCCAGAAGACCGGTATCCTTGATAATCACACGGAGATCGTTATCCTCGATGCTTTGGAGATCACGAAATGCCGCTTCCAATGTCAGCTGGTTTCCCCTACCTTGCAGAATATCCTTAACAGCCGAGCGAAGTTTATTGCCTTCCAAGGTCTCAAACTTAGGCTTGTTCTGCGCAGCAATCCCAATAAACATCTCCCATGCGTTTTGGGCAAAGAACAGGCGCTGCTTGGCTACAATCCGCTTAATCTTGAGCATACCTCTTTCAATTGCCGCCTGTGGATCATATCCGAGGTCACGCAACAATTCATCCTGTGCTTGCGGATCCTGCTCATATGCTTCTCGGAAGGCCGTCTCGATATGCTGCAGCAAAACAGCATTTGAAATGCGTGGTTGATTCACGAGCGCTTCTTCCCTGCGTTGAGTTTCGCGGCACGTCTGCGCATGCGTCTGAGAGTAGTGTACACCATTTTTCGATCAATGCCGGTTTCCTCAGCAATCTGCAACGGACTTGTGATGCCTTCTTCTAAGGCCATCAGCACTAGCTCGGCCTGCTCGTCTCCTTCGGCGGCCTGTCGAACACACTCTATCCGTTCATCAACAGAAAGCATTTCATCTGCCAAGCGCGTGCAATCGGGCACGAGTTCCACAGGATTAACAGAAAGGCCTTCGCCAGTCATAATGGACGGCGCTCGACGAGCGTTACCGGCTCGTTTCTGGTCATTGCCGATGACGCTACGGAGTACCCACGCCAAGTGTGATCGAATGTCTGGCCTTGCTTCTGGGTTCCAAGACTGTTCGCCAAGGAATACTTTCTCCAATGCAGCATGGACGTACTCCTCTCGCTCCGACGCTGATAGATGAGGATAGTACTCACCTGCATGGATGAGGATATCACGCAAAACGTCTTTAGAAACACTTGAGATAACGAGGTTTACGTATTTTCGATTGGGCGTCCCATCGGACATTGAGGTTCCTTTGGAGGTTCATATGCTACTTCTACATATTCTTCTACTCGCCCGATTCGCCATGATCCTGTCTGTCAAGTTCCGGATGTCTGAGAATATGAACTCGGAAGGTTACAAAATTAAGCTATGTGAACCATATACTGTATTTGCGTTATGATATGGTTGCATTTGTATGCAGTAATAATATGTATGATACTCGTTGCTGGCGACTGAACACGGAAGTGACTGGCGAAAAAGGCAGTCCTGCACAACCTACCTCGAAGACCGGATGCTGGTATTTGCTGAAGGATCTACAAAGAACTAGGTAATGGTAATGTGAATAGGCACGTTACTCATAAAAAACCCGAAGGGCGGACCATATTGATCTGCCCTATCGTTTTTCTGCGAAGCCGTCACTATTACAAAACCGCTACCTTCCCGTATCACCTTTTTGTTTCCTCGAATCACTATTAGTGTATGTTGGTGTCCTAAGGCTAGAATGTCCATTACGGCCTCGTGAATAACAATGGAATAACCCTTTCAGTTGCTATTCTCTCAACGAAGCGACAAGTTCACTAACTTTGCGTGACGTAATCACTCCCATTCGACCTTGTTTGCTGAATTGTTCGCAGGCCGCCCCTCTAACACATATCACGTCGACATTGCACTGGGACAAGAGCGCTAACTGTTCCTTAGAAACACTGCCCGCTACCCATGCCTGTTTGCCAAGCAAGTGCAACCTCTTCGTCCAGCGCCTGATTTCTGTTGCGGTCGTGAAGTCGAGGAGGCCCTTTCCTCTCTTCTTGTGAAAAGTATCAATGAGCATCCCATCTGCATTGATGTCCTTCACCAAAGCCAAACCATCCTCGAATGGGTCGAAGTACTTACTCAGATCAGGATCGACGAACACCGAAGGAATAACTCTGGTCCGGGGATACCACCTCTTCACAGTCCGAACAATGCTGATGCCCAGATATCTTGCTTCCTGAAGATCAAATTTTGCAAGTCCGCATTTTACGAATGTTGCTCCCGCTGTCGCTACACCAAGTGCTGCCTGACAAGCTGTGCTTCGTACTGTCTGCTCTTCCCCAATATTAGTCGAAACCGGTCTCCTTGAGAAACCGCTCTTGTCCAATTTCGAACGAATAGCTGCAATGTTCAGTGGATAGACCGTCCCAAGTGCCGAGCCCGGATATTCTGCGTCAAGGATATGGGCTCCTCCATTTGCAGCCTCAACTGCTTCTTTGTATCCGCGAACGCTTACCAACAATTTTGTCATTATAGTATCTCCGGTGGCTTCCTGAAATTCTCACCAATTATTTGGTGCGTGACTCATCTTCTTTGGTTTTCAGAGCTAATAGCAGCCGTGAGATATGCCATGTGCGACCGCATCATTTCTGGGTCATTGAGATCCTTGCGTTGAATGACGATCACCCTGTAGCCATCAAGCTCCAAGGCCTGTCGAATGATTGCGTCACGAGCCTGTTGTTGTGGGTCGCCATGCAGTGAGCGACTCATCCCATCCAAATATATTGCAACTTTGATTGACGTGTCTGTTGAATCTACGTGAAGCCAATCAGGTTCGGTTGTTATCCCGAGGGATGTGCGCACAGATTCTCTCAGTCTTCCAGCCGGGAAGTGATTATCAAGGAGCATGCGGTTTAGCTGTGCTTCCGGCGAATTGCTCGGCGATCCGGCGGTTGCAGATTCCTCTTCGTAGATAGGTTCTATTTCGCGGTGCAGTTCCGGCACGTGATCCAACTCGGCAAGAATGGCACGAGCTCGGCTGCGATCCAAATGGTCATGGTAGAATTGGTTACGATAAGTTTTCAGACAGGAATAACAGGCTTTCTCGCACGCCGCTTTACATTTGACAACATCATTTGCGGCCTCAATAAGTTCCTGCCAACGATCCAACATCTGGTCGAGAAGTCCGGACCCGCCCGGCATGGGATCAAAGATCATGTAGTCCAGCGTACCGTCAGATCCAGGGATTGGTAATAGCTCAAGATCATCCTGCCCCATATCCAGAATTCGCGTGGCTGCCATACGCAGGGTCTCGCCAATATTCACACCTTCGCCAAGATCGCTCACCTTGTGAAACAACAGCATGTCAACGTCCGCTTTCGCCGACAGACCCAGTTGCACGGGATCCTTACCGCATCTTTCACGATGATGTTTGTCAAAGTGCTCGCGCTCTTCGGGTACGACGTAAGGACTCTTCGCAGCTCCGCAAACCGAACAAATGTGAAAACCAAGCTCGTGCTTTTCGCCGCTCGCTTTGGCCATCGCTGCTTCACCAAGATTCACAAGCTGAATACCGTGACCCCGCAGAAGATGCGTTTCGTACTTGCCAATCTTGAATGCCTTTCCCCCGCGATGATGCTTCTGAAGCCGACCAGCGATAAGAACCGGCATCGCAAAACGCAGCACTTCATCCTCTATGATGCGACCTTCGTGAGCAAGATCGAGATCCACAATCGGCATAGCATGTAGCATCTGCAAGCCAGATTGTCCATAAGCCGAGCCGCTGCCTTCGCGTGCTACATGTCCCTTTTCTGGATCAACAGATAGCGCTTCAATCCGACCTTCCGTTTCGGCAGCCAAGTGATAACGCGTTACGTAAAATGTCCCGCGATTTGCGTAAAGTCGGTTACCTGGTACAAATTCCCTTAGTGCTACAGTCCGAGATCGTGACAATTCAAATGATACTGGACCTGACCTTCGTGCAAACCCCGACAATGCCGACGCAGTGATGCCACCCTCGTACATTCCGTATCCCGGTAAGAATCCTTCGGAACTTAAGACGGTCAGGGTGTACGTGGATCGCTCTCGTTTTAGGATGCCATCTATGAAATCGTCGCACCGCCGTAGCATCTGCCGTTCTTCTTGGTCGATCAAGCCCTGGTCTTTCTTGCGATGCAATTCCTCTCGTGTACGGCGTGCCCATATCAGTCGCTGATGAAGCCGCGAAAGCACTGCGGTTAACTCGTCAGACAAGCCAATTATGGCTGCTTCTATTCGCTCTCGGTCTACCAGAACCAGAGCCTCGGCTGGCCAGTGCTTCGCAAAGAGGGCAAGTGCATTCCTTGCCAACGTTGTCCTCTGCTGATCAAGCACGATACCCAGGGGTTCGGTAGCAGGTGGCTCATTTCTGAAGTGATCATCCGAATCCAACAGATAGTCTCGAATAAACAATGGAAATAGAAGAGTTACGACCGACTGAATCTGACGACCCAAATCAGTGCTTTCTTTGGAAAGAAGGAGCAGCTCGGACAGTATATTCGCTCTTATGTGCTTCTCAAGCATTAGCGGATTGCGCAGATTGAACGCTGGTGCCGTAATAGAGCCACTGAGCAATCTTAGCGGATCTTCAAAGAAGAATCGGTCATGATTAGCTCGGCGACAATAAGTCGTGATTACAGCCATTCGCTCCTGGCGGCCCGCACGGCCAGCTCGTTGCCAGTAATTACTTGATTGCGGCGGGACATTGCGCATTAAGACCATATCCAATGCACCAATATCAACACCTAGTTCGAGTGTTGGCGTGGCGACTAGGCAATTAGTCCGCCCTTTGGTAGACTTGAAATCCTGTTCGACCTTAGCTCTGACCGTTCCGGGAACTTGGGCAGTATGCTCTTCAGCGCTGACCATCGTAAACGCACGATCCATTATAGAGACGTTATAGTCTTCATAATTAGGTTCCTCATGAACCAGTTCCCCGTCGCAATATCGCTGCATGCAGATGTTCAGTGGCGAAGGACGGGATGTGATACGCTGACACTTCTTGCATCGGTAACGCGCATCTTGTGCTACCACCCGGACTTTGTCAGCATTCACTTGCCAGACTTCATCACCCAACTCGCGCCCACGGGAGTCAAGTAGGTTGACACTCTCGAGTAGTTCAACCTTCTCAGTCAGTAGATCCCATAGGAGTTCAGCACTTTCCTTAATATTGATTCCGCTCTGGCCGGCCGTCCATTTCCGCAAGAGGAATTGCAGGGAACCCGTTCCTTTTTGATTGACCAAATTGCGCCAGCGCTTGGATCGCATTCGATTACGTTCCCGTGGTTCCAGAACCAGCCCCTCCGGTTTGAAATCGCGTAGCGGGAGAAGTCCACTTTGAAGATACGGATTGTCTTTGGGATGATAGCGCGAGAAAATCGGATCTCGCCGAACATACAGCATGCGTCCTCGTCGCCAGTTATCCAACAACGAAGAGATGCCTCGCGCGGCGTCTATCGGTGCAATTCCCACGGCTGAGGCCCATGCGATAAGGTCAGGCTGATCCTCGGAAAGATCAACGTAGTCAATGCGTGCTAATCCGAGTGCTTCCATAACTTCGCGCTTGCGAAGACCGGACGTGAACTCGCGCAACACCATGTATTCGAGCGCTTTGCCAACCCGAATCCACAGGTTGCGCTGCTCGAAGATGATATCTGCATTATCCTCCACTAACTCCGGCAGTAGCACATCTACAAGCTTCCTGTCGCGTTGAAAGCGACCCTGCAGTTGGTCTGTGAGCTCGTCCAAGGATAACGGGCGTTTCGCGTCACGTACGATTTCAGACATCATGTGGCGCATGCGAATTCGCCGTCCATGATCCTGAATCCACCCGGCCTGAAACGCAGCATCTTGCCTGCTGTCAGCAAACACGACGAGTTTCCGGTGCCCTTCTGGCGCTGCATTGATCATTTCCTGTGCCAGGATATGCACATCTGACACGGTTACAGCTCGCACTGCTCGAACCGGTTCAAGATCTCTGCCGCCGATCTTACGAGTAAGCGCGCCGCAGGTGGGACAGCTTGATACCGTTGCGCCCAGAAGATAAATCGGAAGCAGGACAGCTGCATGGCCGCAGCCATCAGCCAAACATTTGTCTCCGGGATTAAGATGCAGCGCACCACACACCCGACACAGGTATGCCTTGGTCAGCTTTCTCTCCGCGGCACTTTCTTCATCGTCATCTTCCTCATCCAACAGACGATTTGTCATGACCACTCTGGTGCCGGAAGCCATAGTCGTCGGTCCCCACCACGCGTTTCCAGAACCAGTGAGATTGCCTTGAACATTTCCGTTCTGTAGTTCGGTTCGACGGCCGCTCTTCTGCCTGATCTCCAAGTTCTCATATTTGCGTTCGAAGTAATGCTGTCCACATTCGCGACACACTAGAACTGGGAATAGCGCCGCATCTCGAACGAGTGGCTTCGCCTCCTTGCCGTGCTTAATGGACGGATAGAGCTCTATCTTGGTGGCGTCAGCATCGCCGTCAAGCCCAACCACCATTTCTTCCAAGCCCCGGATAAAGAAATGCACCTTGGGGCGCAACAGGGACTCATCATCCTTGCGTGCTGCTGCGCCAAGCACCAGATAGGCGAGCAATTCAGCATTGGCCTGCTCGCCCTGCGGCAAGCGGGCAGGCTTCAACTGGTTGGAAATCCGCCAAGCGCCTTCTACAAGTTCCTGCGGTGCTTTCAGTGTCCGCGCGGCACAATAAACATAGTCATTGGCAATCAAGTGGTCAAAAAGCGAGCTTCGCCAGTCGTCTCGTGGGCTAAATGGCCTGCCTGTGAGTGATTCCACTTCGGTCTTGATGGCGGCTACATCCTCGTTCTCTCCCAATGCAGCCAACAGCCGCTGGAGTCTCTCCATTCCATCGCCTTGGGGCGGTTCTGGCCGGTATCTATCCTTCGGCCATTCCCGTTCCACATAGGCTTCTCCCACCAGGCTCACTTTGGCCTCATCTACGCCAAAGAAACGCGAGGCGAATCGCAATGCCGCACCACTGTCATCAGTCTTCTGCGGATCGGTCAGCGTGGCCGATGTGCCGATGCAAATGACTTCGTCCGCCGTCTTCTTGGCCAGCCCACGAATTCTGCGGATCAGGCAAGCAACCTCAGCTCCTTTTGCTCCTTCGTAGGTATGCGCCTCGTCAAAGACCAGATAGCGAAGCGGGGCATCCGCAAACAGGAGAACATCAGGCAGGCGTGTGGTCAAGATTTCCAACTGCCGGTAGTTGGTAATCAGAATCCTCGGCTTGCGCTGTCGAATTTCCTCTTCAGACAAGCATTCTTCTTGCGGAGCCAGTGCGCGGGCAGCGCGGTCGCGTTTGCGGGCTTCCTCCAAACGCCGTTCTCGCTCGGCAAGAAAAACCGTGCGGTCAGAGCCTTCAAACCGGTCCACGATCGGACTCTGTCCAGTCTGCGGTGTGTTGCCGATCCATTGTCCGAAAGTAATCTCCGTACCCGCCAACATGACTCGCAAACGTTCCAACTGATCATTCGCCAGTGCGTTCATTGGATAGATCAGGATCGTTGTCAAGCCTTCGACAATTCCCTGATCGCGTTGCCGCAGAAGATCGTCTACGATAGGATAAAGAAATGCCTCAGTCTTACCGGAGCCTGTTCCAGTGGAGACCAGCACATGCATTCCGCGTTTGACCGCTTCAAACACCTCTTGCTGGTGACAGTAGATCTTGGGATAGCCAATGAGTGCCGGCATGACCGGATGTAGCACACCCTTGTTGGCCAGATCCTTGATCGTATCGCCCTTAGCAAAGGCCTCAGACAGTGTGATGTACGGCCCCTTGATCAGCGGCATATCCAGCGGCGTAGGTGAGTCCAGAATCTTCCGTGCCTGTTCCGCGAGGTCAGGATCAGACATTGGGAACGCCGTCAGCAGATATCGCCGGAACTGATCAGCGACTTGGTTGGCGAATACGAGGGGATTTATGGGCATTGTAGAATCACTGCGTTACTTCAATCGCCCTTTCGATTCAGTATTTCGTCGATTGCGACTCTATCATAGAAGTACCGGGTAGGCACTGATCGTGCAAGTTCAATCAGCATAAAGAAAAGTCGATAGTGCGTCCATCTTTTGTATTCATTTCGCAAGTGTACAAATTGGGTATTCACGTCAGCCAGACTTGCCCCCCCTGATACCCAACCGTTAAAAGCATCGACTTGGCCATTGAACCTTCTGATCGAGAAGTCTAAGTGACCAAGGTTTCTGAATATCCTATACGGTAAGAGGTTAATTGCCACGCCCGAAGTCAGAGAAGACTCAATGCAATTGTTTCTCATCGTCAGCATCTTCATACAATCAGTGAGTTCGAACACTGGTCCATGCTTGAAGCTTCTTTCATACAAACGAGCGAGCGTCTCATCATTGTCGTTCGGATTCGGATAAACATCGTTTGGACCAAGTTTAGCAATTTCTTCATTCAAGAACTTCCAATCGGCGGAACGAGGTCCGTCGATGAAATATGCTGTTAGGCTGATGTTATGGCGAATCTCATCAAATAACGCATTTACCAAAGCCCTCTTGTTGTTCCACCTAGCCCACCACCATGAGAACACTGCAAATCCAAGAGCGAATCCAGTCAGTATCGGCCCGATCACTTTTGCCCATTCTGCCCACATCGGCAAGCCGGAGCTTGTCGCCGCAACCTTTTGTTGGCATTGACAAGCACATGCGGCCACCTTGGCATCCACCATTTTTGCATAGGCAATACAGATGAAAATCATCGCCACGAGTGCGATACTCAAACAAACGCAGCACGATTTAATGTGTCCGATAAGTGGCTTCATCTGTTTCAAATCTCAATCTCCGGATCGTGCCATATTCCCTTCCATTCAGTATCATGCAAGAGACCTTGAGCTATGTTCGATTCAAAGCGACCTAGGTCCTCCGTTGAATTTGGAAACATTGTCTCGACGGAAATGGCATCATACGCGCTCCACGCTTTCAGTAATGGACGCGGCACAATGTAGGTCATGAGATGGACATGGTCAAAAGAGCCAATTGAGCCGTCATCCGGAAATACACGCATTGAGAAAGCCTGTTGTACATGGGGGCGCAACCATTTGGGTTCACTATCCCGAAGGTCTATGACCTGCACATGCGAGTTCCCAGAGGTCTTCGGTGCGGCGAGTAAGAGAATATATGCGACGCCATTGTCCGGAGCGATGTAAGAAACCCTCTGATGATAGGCAAACCAGGCCGCCATTTGCGGTGTGTCAACGATATCCAGCCAATTTGTCGGGCACTTATAGTGTTGTGCAAGAGCAGCCCGCACATGGTCCTCAACGAGAATGGAAAAGTGCTTCTTCACATGGTAAAGTAAGCTGTTCATTGTATGAAGAGCAGCAAGACGCTCCTCAGTCGTTTCCTTCTTCCGAAACAGTGACGGTACAAGGCTCCATGCTTTATTCTGCCCCCTGTAGTACACAGCGGTGTCGAGCTTTTTCAAAATATATCGTAGACTTGCGGTCATCATCGTGATTCCGCGCAAATCGAGGACATGCATTTTCGACGGGCCGTTTTCAGTGACATTAGATACAACACCCCAGTTATTTTGCTCGATTTTACTCTTAGTCAATTCAACATACTGTAGAATTTCAAATTTGCCATTATCATCGATCCACGGCAACCATGGAATAGTGACGTTCCCTTGCTCGCTCATACCAACTCCCCTTGCCCGGCATCGCCCTTCTTCCGCTTCTTGGTTTTGGCGGAAGGGGTGGATGTTGTCGGTTCGTCCTTCAGGTACTTCTCCAATTCCTTCTGGCTGCCGAGGAGGGCGATAGCGTCTGCGCGGCAGTGTTCCCAGGTCCAGCCGTGGCGGGGGTCGGATTCGGAGAAGAGTTCGGGGCGCCAGAGATGGCAGCCGGTGCGCTTCATGATCAACGGGCGGTCTAATCCTTTGGCTTTGGCAGCTTGCTCATTCGTCATCTCCGGAATCCCCAACCATTCAAAGAATTCGTCATTCGAAAGGTTTTCCTTCATCCTTCCGCCTTCATCCTTCATCCTTCTGAAGGCGTTGGCCGCAAGTCCGGTGAGGCGTTCTTCGTAGGGCAGTTGCTTGTCCACACGCCAGAAGCCTTTGGGGTCGGAGGGATCATTGCGGACGATCCAATCGAAGTCATCGGGGTCGAGCCCGTAGAGATCGGCGCACAGCGCATCAATCTCCACTCGCAGCCGCAGCCGATCCGCCTCCGTCACCGCCCACCAGTGCTTCCACTCCTTCTTTTCAAGCTCGGGATACTCCTGCTTCAGCTTCAACCACTCAGGGGCAAAGCGGCGATGGATGAAGGTGAGGTGAGCGGCGGACAAGACCATTTGTAATGAGTCAGACACAACGACCTCGTTTGCAATCCCTTGTGACGAAATTGGCATCTCAAAAAGCAAGAATCCATCTAAGTGGACGCTGCCAACACGACTGCGCGCTACGGTGTCACATGTGAAGCTGCTTGCACATGTAGCAAGATACAAGTACTGCTTGATTGATCCGTCTTTTATCGTTAACGTTGCAGCCGTATCGCCACATCCAAAGCCGGAAATGGCACAACCCACCAATGTGCGCTGATTTGTCGCATTGGTTATCCGTCGTTGCGTGTATTTGACGCCGTTGTTTCTTTTTTCCCAATTCCTCCAAGTGCTTTCAAACATGAGGTACTTAGGCTCGAACTGCGCCATAGCAGGATCAATACGACGCCAATCATTGCTGCGACCGCTTCCACCAACAAAACCCTGAAAGCATGGATTGAAGAGATCGTAAATTGTGCCCTGCACCAGCGGCAGCGCCACCTCCCCCTTGGGCCCGATCCACCTTCCAAATACATCCGGTTTGTAGCCTTGCGCTTCCCACTTTTCGCGCGGCGGAAAGAGCTTGGAGTCATTGGTCATGTCAAATTCGCGGGCATAGCTGATTTCCCAGCCCGGCTTGTTATCGCCGATGCGGAAGGAGTGGTCATAAATCTTACGTGAGATTTCCAGATCGCGCTTGGTGCGCACTTCCGGTAGAGACTTCGAGCGCGGCGAGAACAGCGGAATAAGTGTGCGGTCAAACTCGAACACCGGCGGATCGCTCTTCTCCCACTCCGTCACGTCATGCACCATGAACGCGGCTTTCAGCGGCTTCGCCCCTCCATCCACGGGCGGCGTCTTCTCCACAATGATCGGCGCGAACTTGAAGCGCGAGTCAATATCAAAAATCTTTCTGCGGTTTTCAAAGCTGAACAGCCAATCCCACGTGC
Source organism: bacterium (assembly GCA_018812265.1). GTDB lineage: Bacteria > Electryoneota > RPQS01 > RPQS01 > RPQS01 > JAHJDG01. The sequence continues at coordinate 20,002 of JAHJDG010000016.1, forward strand.
ACTTTTCCAGAAACAGCTCGCGCAGCTCCTGCGTGCCGGAATCCGTGTAGAGTCCCGACGGCACAATCAGTCCTAACCGCCCATGTTCACGCATCAGCGTGTGCGCAATTTCTAAAAACATCTTGTACGAATTCAAATCCGCACTGCCCTGATAGAAGAAGGGATGCGGCTCTCCGGCATATCCCTTGCGCGCCGTAATCGTGGCCAGCCAGGTGTCCTTGTAGGCCTTCGAGTAGATTCCCTTGGCCACGCTGACGTCCCAAAACCAGCAGACTCCGCTCACCCAGTTGGACATGGCCTTGAACTGCGCTGAATAATCCAGCCAGTGCTCCGCGCATTCGGGAATCTTCCTGAACAGATCATTCTGCTGCCGCAGCGCCTCCTGCTTGTCGTAGGTGCGATAGAGCGGATCATAGTTAGAGAAGAACTCATGCGAGTTGGGTTTCATCACTTCCCACGGCGGATTGCCGAGCATTGCATCATAGCCCGCGCGCTCGGGTGTGAACACATCGGGGAATTCCAACTCCCAGTGGAAGAAACGCAAGTCATGTGCAAGGCGCGTGATGATTTCGTTCCGACCCCCCTTAGAGCCTATATCAAAATAACACTTGACGGGGAGGAGCCGATTTCAGTATCTTGCGGGCATCAAGGTTGAGGAGGTTGGATGTTCCGCAAGAGTTGGGTGTTATCGGAGGCGTTTTGGACGCAAGCGGCGCCTTTGATTCC
>JAHJDG010000017.1 GCA_018812265.1 bacterium
GAGGGATGCGCCAGAGCCTTATGGCGACCTTCAGCGAAATCTATCTGCTCGACCTGCACGGAAACAGTAAGAAAAAGGAGCACTGCCCGGATAACACCAAGGATGAAAATGTTTTTGACATACAGCAGGGCGTAGCCATCGGTCACTTCGTGAAAAAGCCGCGGATTAAAGAGAGGCCTCCCTTAGCAGGAGGGAACGAAGGAGGGGAACAAGAATTATCTTATAGCGCTGTTGTTTGCCACGCTCATCTCTGGGGTCTGCGGGAGCATCGCGAGAAGCCACCGGAGGACCGCGGGCATTTCGGCGGCAAGTATCAATGGTTCTGGAATCATGATCTGGCCACAACGGTCTGGCAGAACCTGACGCCGCAAGCACCGTTTTATCTCTTTGTCCCGCAGGATAGGGATTTACTGCCTGAGTATGAACAAGGCTGGAAAATTACGGAAGTGATGCCTCTGCACTCCGTTGGTATTTCGACCTCGCGTGATCATTTGTCTGTGCATATGACGCCTCAGGAAGCAACCGCGGTTATCCGCCGCTTCATATCTTTGCCGCCGGAAACCGCCCGGCAGGAGCTGAACCTTGGTGAAGATTCAAGAGATTGGCAAGTTGTCCTGGCCCAGAATGACTTGAAACGAGCCGGTCTTGCGGAAAGTTCTCCAATCCGGATGACTTATCGCCCCTTTGATGATCGATTTACTTATTATACTGGTAATTCAAGGGGCTTCCATAGCATGCCTCGGCCTGAAGTAATGCAGCACATGATAGGCTTATCGAACTTGGCGCTCTGTACGAATCGGCAAGTCAACAGTGAATTCAGGCATATTTTTGTGTCGCGAGCCATTACGGATGGGAACGCGGTTTCGCTCGCTACCAAAGAACGCACTTATTTTCTGCCCCTGTATAGCACGACAGTTCAAGGCTCGTTGGCAGAATTGATTTGCGATGCAGATACTGTCGAGCATCCGAATTTATCACCGCAATTCCTCAAATCATTGGCATTGATACTTGGCTTGGAACAGGTTGGTGCCTACGGCCTGCCAAATAAAGTCACCCCCGAAGACATCTTCCACTACATTTACGCGATTCTCCACAGCCCCACCTACCGCACCCGCTATGCCCAATTCCTCAAGATCGACTTTCCCCGCATTCCTCTCACATCCATCATAGACTTGTTCCGCGAGTTGGCCCGGTTCGGCGGCGAGCTTGTCGCTCTCCACCTCGTAGAGGCCCAGGTTCAAACGGGTATTTCCATCCAGCACGATAAAACCGACGGCTGGACCTATGCTTACGGCACGTCGCCGCCTGTTCGCGTCGCATTTACCGGCCCGGCGGAACCGGTGGTTGACAAGGTGGGCTGGTCCGATGATACTGCCTGGATCGACGCCGTCAAACCGAAGAAGGGCATGGCCGATGCCAGTGTCGCAGGCACGGTCGGTTTTCATGGTGTGCCGGAGGAGGTCTGGAACTTCCACATCGGCGGCTACCAAGTCTGCCAGAAGTGGCTCAAGGACCGCAAGGGAAGGACGCTCGACGCCGACGATATCGTCCATTACCACCGCATCGTCGTGGCCCTTCACGAAACCATCCACCTCATGGCCGAGATCGACCGTGTCATCGACGCCCACGGCGGCTGGCCATTGAAGTAATGAAATTTTGGGTTCATCCGGTTGATGCGTATAGCTGAAATACGTAGATTGATAAATTGCGTTCTCCTACTGGATTTCATTCCAGAATGGTGATAAGAATACCGTCAAATTAGAAAACGCAATTGAGTGTTCCATCCCGTATTAACATGCTGGAGGGAAATGAAAGCTGGCCCCAAAACCCTGTTTCTAAAAAGAGCAGGGTTTTCTATTATTTATAAACATTGTTAGCAGCAAAAGGCAGATCAATCCCAGCGCCACATTCGCAGTTGGACGGCGTGTGGATCAGCCTACCGTGAACAGGGAGGGTATTCGGATGGGGTTTATACCTCTGGATAGGATGCTTCAGCGAGTCGAAACAGCTCGCGCTGATTCGGTCGCGTCACTGTTTGATGAACTTATGGACACCTGCGAAATGGTTTTCAAGACCGTCGTACTCGTTACGGTAGCGGCGGTTGAGGATGATCGCGACAGACATCGGTATGGTCACCTGCATGCTCTCGTTCGGGCAAACTCTTTAGGGGAATGGCTTGCCGCACTTGACAACATGGTGGTTGGCCCCACAGCCCAGTATCTGACAAATGACTTCACTGAAATCCGAGAACTCCGAGAGGGCGCTGCGAGCGGCTCATGGCAACATGAAGCCGCACTCAAGATGTATGAAGCAATTGTCGCAAACGGCGACCGTATCGACAGGATTCCGACTCGGGTCGACGCAAGGCATTGGTTAAACACCTTTGTGGTTCTCCGCAACAAATCAAAGGGGCACGGAGCAACCAAGAACGAGCAATGCAGGATTGTCTGCCCTCTCCTTGAAACCTCATTGATCAAGTACATAGAGGGATTCACTCTGTTCAAAAGGCAATGGGCCTACTTGAAACAGACCCTCTCTGGGAAGTACGAAGTGGTCCCTCTCAGTGACGATCGTGAATCTTTTAAAATCCTCGCGACAGCCAAAGGGCGTGAGTACCGATTGCAGGATGGCATCTACATTCACATTGGAGCCCCGCGTCGCGTGGATCTTCTGGTGACCGACCTCCCCGATCAGAATATGAAGCTGGAGGAGTCCGACTTCTTCTTTGCGAACGGCAAGTTTAGGAAGGATCGATATGACGTGCTCTCGTACGTTACAGGTAGCAAGTGGAGTGCCGAAGCGTCGCAGTATTTGGTTCCCGCAGGCAAGCTGGCCCCGAGTCAGACAGAAGGACTCGATCAACTCCAGACAATCCCCACAGGATTCGGCACCAGCCTGCCCTGTATGCTTAAGGGCTATGTCCATCGTCCCCATCTTGAAACTCAACTAAGGGGCCTCTTGTTGGAGTCTCATCGACACCGCATTATCACGCTGGTCGGACGTGGGGGAATAGGCAAAACCTCGCTCGCGCTCTCAGTTCTGCATGACCTTTTGTCATCTGGTACTTCAGAGCGCTTCGGGCTGTGCGTATGGTTTAGTGCACGTGACATCGACCTGTTTGAAGACAAGCCGGTTCCGGTGAGACGGCAGGTGCTTGACGAACGACAGTGTGCCCTATACTTTGCCACTCTTACGACTAATCAGTTCAACGATAAACGCTTTGACACGACCGCGTACTTCCGAGACTCTTTAGTAGAATCGCCATTCGGTACGCCAATCTTGTTCGTCTTCGACAACGTTGAGACTGTGAAGAACCCAGTTGACTTCTTTAACTGGATAGATACGTACTGCCGTCATCCCAACAAAGTAGTAATGACCACGCGCCATCGCGACTTCAAGGGTGATTTTCCGATCGAGATAGAAGGAATGGAGCGAGATGAGTTCGAGACTCTGGTCGGGGATACAGCAGCGGGTCTCGGTATTCGGTCACTTATGACCGCTGATTTCGTCTCAGACCTCTTTGTTCAGACCGGCGGACATCCCTATGTAACCAAGGTCTATCTCGGCGAGTGTGCTCGAAGCGGCGTTGCCAAGAAACCGGAGATTGTAATTCGTAGCCGCGATGATATCCTGGTCGCTCTCTTCGAGCGGACCTTTCAGGGACTTTCGACAGCAGCACGTAGGATCTTCCTCACACTCTCTAACTGGCGATCAACGGTCCCACTCCTCGCAGTCTCCGCAGTGATTGCGAGTGATTCCGATGAATCCGTTGACGTGATGGCAGCTATTGAGGAGCTCAAGCGAACGTCTCTTGTAGAGGAGATTCGGCCAGACGTGGTGCAATGCGCTGATGAGGAGACATCGCTCCGCTTGCCCCTTGAGGCCTCACTCTTCGGTCAGAAGAAGCTTCAGGTAGACCCGTTACGCATGCGAATAGAGCTGGACACTCGTACCCTACAACTGTTCGGAGCGGCTGATACTATTTCCGCGCGGCGCGGCATAGGAGCTCGAGTCCTACGGTTGTTCAAAAATCTTGCTCGCGGAGTAGAGAACAAGGAACTAAACGTGGACGCGTACGAGTCGCTCATCAGCTACATTGGCAAACGTTACCCTGAAGCATGGACTTGGGCCGCCGACCTATACTCCGCTACTGGCGATGCTGAGGGTCGCACGCGTGCAATAAAAGCGCTGACGTCTCTCCTCGAATCCGAGCCTGCGCCAGCTATACGAATCACCACATGGCGGCGCATTGCGGAGCTTGCCAAGCTGAACGGTGATCCGGCAACTGAACTCAACGCATGGATGCAAGTCATTGGCGTGGGTAATACGAGTCTTCGCGACATCAGTGATGCTGCAAATGCTCTTAACAGCATGTACCGTATCTATAGGAACCAGTTGGATAGGGAGCTACTCGACCTCGCCTGCGAGCGTGCGACTACGGCACTTGCGCCGCATGCTGACTCGGACGCCAACGCCACGGATTTGTCGCGGCTTGCATGGCTCTACCTTAACAGGGGACAGCAAGAAAAGGCCAAGTCTGTAACGCTTCTCGGTATTGAGATAGACCCGATCAATATTCATCTATTGAATCTCAAAGTGCGGCTGGGGATATCTAATGTGGATGAAGGATAGAGGCTTCTCCGCTAATCCCGGCTTTCACCTGACTCGATGCGCTCGTACGTAAAGCCGAAACCCGTTGTGTGCTTTCTTCGGTACTCGACGATACCTTAGGTTATGTTAAATTGTAGATTTGTAACTCAGATAAGGCTCGTTTATGCGGTGCCTCTCAGAATTCAGCATGCCTCCGGATTTTCTACGCCGCATCGTCGTGGCACTTCACGAAACCATCCGCCTCATGACCGAGATTGACAAGGTCATCGATGCCCACGGCGGCTGGCCGTTGAAATAGAAAGGGAGCCAAGGTGCCTATAATATTCAATGTTTACTGCGATGAAAGCTGTCATCTGGAAAATGACGGCTTGCCCGTGATGCTCCTTGGGGCAATCTGGTGTCCTCTGGAAAGGTCGCATGAGATTGCCGTCCGTCTCCGTCAGATCAAGGAAGATCATGGCATGAAACCGGGATTCGAAATCAAGTGGACTAAGGTCTCGCCGGCAAAAATCCAGCTATATCTTGATATTGTTAATTTCTTCTTCGATGACGATGATCTTCATTTCCGTGCTTTGCTTGTCCCCGACAAGGCGAAACTCAGGCACGAGGTTTTTGGGCAGAGCCACGATGACTGGTACTACAAGATGTATTTTGACATGCTGAAAGTAATCCTAAGCCCTTCCGCTCGTTATCGAATCTATCTGGACATCAAGGACACGCGAAGTGCGGCGAAGATCGCGAAACTGCACGATGTGCTGTGCAACAATATCTATGATTTCTCCAGGCAGATTATCGAGCGTGTTCAAACGGTCCGCTCTCACGAAGTGGAAATCCTCCAATTGACGGACCTCCTGATCGGCGCCGTTTCCTACGTAAACAGGGGCCTTGCAACAAGCCCCGCCAAGCAGGCGCTTGTTGAACGGATAAAGAATTGCACACATTACAGCCTGACGCAGTCAACACTTCTCCGGGAAGACAAGTTCAACCTGTTCCGGTGGCACGCCTCAGAGGTGATGCCATGATGGAGGTCTCCTGGTTGCCTCCTCTGGTCTTATTTGAGTCCTATCATGGCCATTGGGATACGTATCTGGAAGCTGTTTATGGATATTTCAAGAAAGATTTTGTCGACAGTGCACCATGTTTTCGAGGCGCGAGGCTGGCTTTGAAGAAACACCCCCTTTCGCAAGGAAAGGAGGCGACCTTCTGGCATTTGATCTCTGAAGGCGCCGATGAAGAGAATCGGTTGCCCGTGATAGAACGATGTGAGTGTATTCGTTGGCCAAAACCTGTGATCGAACATGCCGAAGAGGTGGTTATCAAGGCCTGGGAAAACGAGAGAAGGGGCAAGACGCGGATCTGTCTTTGGCTGGAGAGCCAGGAATATTTGGTTATATTGGCAAGAAGAAAGGGATATGTCCTTTTGTGGACGGCTTACCCCGTGACGGAAAATCACCGCAAAGCTAAATTGCAGAAAGAGTATGAGACCAATAAAACGGCAAATGCCGCCCCTTAGGGACGGCATCGTTACTCCTTCATACACATGGCAGATGAGCTGGTTTACTTATATAGATATAGACGTTCAGATGTCAAGGACTTTGTTTAGGCCTCTATGCATACGCCATCAGGGACTACGACCGGATTAAGATTGAGCTAACCCATTCGCCTCATGGCCGAGATCGACCGCGTCATCACTGCCCACGGCGGCTGGCCGTTGAAGTAATGAAATTTTGTATATCATGTAGCTTAAACTTATGAAATATCAAACGATACAAATGAGGCGATACAGGACCTCCATGAGCATCAAAGCGAGGAAAGTCAATGAACACCGCAGAACTGCATGCTCTTCTGGATCGGCTGCGTACCGAGCCGCATGAAACAGAATGGCTGGAATTCAAAACCAACCGCTACGAATCGCAATTGCTGGGTGAATATATTTCGGCCCTCGCCAATTCAGCTTGCCTTCACGGCAAACCGCGGGGATATCTGGCTTTCGGGATTGAGAACGAAACTCACAATGTAGTTGGTACAACTTTCGACCCCTTGGCAGAGAAAGGGAAGGGAAACCAGCTCCTCCCGCTGTGGCTGTCACTGGGGCTGCAACCCAATGTCGGGTTTGAAATATACCCTTTCGATTATCGTGGAATGAGGGTGGTTCTCTTCGAAATCCACCCGGCCTTTGACCGACCGGTCAAGTTTTACGGCACGGCTTATGTCCGAGACGGATCCAGCAAGACGGAACTGGCAAGGTATCCTGAAA
>JAHJDG010000018.1 GCA_018812265.1 bacterium
CACCGATGAACCGGTCTATCTTGGCGGAAGCGCCATCCTTGAAGATGTTCTTGAACTCGCGTTCAACAAAAGGCCTAAGGCCGATCTTCAGGAGTTCGAGCGCCTTATCGACACGTTCGTGGTTGGTCATTGCCATGTTTTATTCCCTTTCTTCTTCGTCAAACAATCCGGGCACCGCTTGCCGGGGTTTGCCTCCCTCACGGGCGAGACGGCTGATCTCGGGCCAGCTTTGCACCAGGCCATTGTAGGAGAGGGCCTCCACGGCACGTTTCTTCCGTTCGCAGAGCGTGTAGAGGCGGTAGGCCAGCTCGCGGGCAATCTCGGCCTTCGCTCCCAGCTTGGCAACGAGCATCGCCGCCGCCCCTTCGCTGCCGGTGGCCCTGTCCTCCAGAGCGCGGATGAGCTGATGTACCACTTCCCAGGCCGTCAGGCGTTTGTCCGTTGTGGGGTCCCAGTCGGCCGATAGTTCTGCTGGGCGGAACAGGCGCACCTTGCCGTGGCTGGAGACCAGGATGCCCGCCTCGAACATGCCGGCGACGCTGGTGTTCTTCGCCCGTGCAAGCACATCAGCCACGCCAAAGTCTCCTTCTGCGAACCCTGATTGATCAAACCACGCCACCGCAAAGCGGCTGTCAGCGTCGAAGTCACCCTCCTGCTCGGCCAGCGCCTCGTCGAGGGTCTGGTTGATGAGGGCCAACGCCTCGCGCACCGAGAGGGACTTGCCCCCGGCGTCGAGTACCTGCGAATAGCGGGTGTAAACCGCCATACCCGGTCCGATTGCCGCCTGCGCCAAGTCCACCGGGGCGATGTTACCGCGCTGCAGATGGGCAAGCGCAACAGGCAGCTCGGCCTTGAGAGCGGTGACGAACTCACGGCGCGTAACGGTGGGCGCGTCATCGGTGCGCTTGCGGCAGACGAGGATGATACTGGAGGCAAGAGCGTTCATCTTGCTCTTAAGCGCAGCCGATTGCTCGGTGCGCATCGGCCATGTGCCGGTGAGTGCAAAACCGGCACGGATCACTGCATCGAGGAAGGTCTCCCATCCGGTACTGGCCGTGTCGCCATCACCTTTGGTCTCAGACTGCTTGAATGCGTAGTAGATGGTTACCGGGAAGGCCGGGTGTACCTGCGCAGCTAAACGGTGCATTGCCCGTGTCATGCCGTCAAGGAAGAACGCCTCTGCCTTTTCTTTGCTGCCGTGGCGGTAGGGGGTAGCAACCAGTTCCTCGGCCTTGGGCACGGCCAGCGTCGCGAAAAGATCTGGGAAGACAATCTTCAGCGAACGGCGCAGCCAGACGTAGAAGAAGTCCGACAGGTCGGCGTATGCGATATTGTCGTAGTAGGGTGGGTCGGTGGATACGCACTTCCCGTGACTTATTGATTGTGCCGCCGCGTCAGCTGGCACGGCGTGACCAAACGAGTTTGCTGGCACTGTGTCGATTGCCATCGCAACCTTGTCCAAGAAGTGGTTAAAGTTCCCCCCAGACGTTGAGAAAGGATTGGCTTCAGCGTAATCCCATATCATTCCAAGTGCTTGTCGCGCATATGTCTCTCGCATTGCTCCTCGGTCGTTCATCCAAAAGCACAGTGATGACCACATGTTCACGGCCTTGTCGATAGCAAACGATAGATACACCGCGATCGCATCGGCGTAAGCGATGGCGCCGGTACCACCGACAGCGAGGGGCTGGCCAGCCTGTCCTGAAACTGCCGAAGAATCGGCCAGACCTGCGGCCAGTGCGTTATGCTTCACTATCTCGCGTGCCTCCTGCACCAGATCGGAGAAGGTCGTCAGTGCCACAAGTTGGCGGGAGGTGAAGAGGTCTCCGTAGATGTCGAATCCGTATAGCGATACGTTCACGCGGCACTTGCCATGAAGCGGCGTCTCAGGCTTCCACTCCGGCTTTGCCGAGTGCGCAACAGCCTCCATCGCCTCTGTCGGTGGCAAGTAGACTCGCCCTCGCTCGCCCTCGGCAACAATCGTCATCAATCGCGCGCCGATACGCCCGGCCATGCCCTCGCTGCGGATGTAGTCGTAGTCCATCGGCGTACCCGACATCAGACAAAGAAATCCACTTCGCTTACCCGCCGTCGTGCCGCGCATCGCCACCTCGGTGTCCTTGGGTTTGCCCAACTTTACGGTGAAGCGATAGCTACCACTTTCGATTACCGGATCTACGTAGGCCTCTTTCCCCGCTTTCGTGGAGAGCATAAAGGTGGAAGCGAGCGGTACGTCTACATTGGCGAAAGCCGGATTCGGGCTTTTCACAGTGCGCACCCAAAGCCATGCGATCACAGTGAGCGACTTGCCGATGTACAGATTGAGGTCCGGCCGAGACTTCGCCATCTCGGCCGTCACCGTCACCTTGGGATAGAGGTAACCGATGCGCTTTTCAGCCTCGTCGCGTATCCATTGGCCGTAATAGCGAACATCCTCGGCGAGACCCTGGGCGCCCTTCCATGTTTTCTTGAAGAGTTCTTTATCGCCCCTCGCCTCGAGATTCACCGGTGGATTGCCCGCAAACTTCGGCGGAATCTCGATCATCGCCTTGTTGATGAGCACCGCCACGGGGTTCAAGTCGCTGGCATACGCATCAAGTCCAAGCCGCTGCGCTTCCAAGGGCAGCGCCCCGCCACCGGCAAAGGGGTCATGAAACGCTGGCAACTTATGACGGTTGAACAGTTCCTTTGCTCGAGGATGATCGGCATTCTCCGCGCACGCCCGCCGCCAGCTTTGCCAGATCTCGTCCCGCACCGCTTGTAGCACCTCCTCGTTGGTTGTGCTCTCCCACAGAACCAGATCCTCGATGATATGGAACAGTCGTTCCCGTTCGATATCGGCAACGCAATCCTGAAGCGTGGGCTCTGTGCCCGGTTCGAGAACTGACAGATCGCCCTTGCTGCAAGCCTCCTCATATCGGGCTTTGCGCTCCTCCCAGGCGCTTTTCCGTTTGCCAAGTTCCCGGGTTGCCACCCGTTTCTTGTTGGGATCACTCAGAAGGGTTTCCGTATATCCGGACGGGTCATCCACCATCTGAGAAAAGATCACCGCCCGCGCCGCTGCCAAGGGCCGTCGCGCCCACCAGAGATGCAGCGTGCTCGGATGGCCATGGCGGATGGACTTCTCCCTCGCAGAGGCCTTGTTGATAGCATCCAGCGGCAGGGCAACTTCGATGAGTTTTTTCTTGTAGATCATGACAACTCCAAGTCGTTTCGGATGATTGTTCCGGCGCACCGGATGAATGCCGGATGATTCCGAACGGCTTCGGCAGGCGTCGAAATCGGAAGATTACGGCAAAACATCGGAAGATTATCGGAAGATTTGCGCGCCGAGGCTTTGTTGATGGCGTCAAGCGGCAGGGCGACTTTGATCAGATTTCTCCTCCTGCCCATTGTTATGCCTTGCTTTTTTTGCGAGTCTTTCGAAGTGGCGTTTGAGATGCTGTTTTCTGTTTTTCTTCATACATTGCGACAAAATTGAAAGGATCGAGGTTCAAGGGTGGCCTGCCTGCACGCCGCGTCAGGTCAGCAATAGACTCACGAACGTACGGATAGATAATCGACGCACAATTTATATGGACGATACGATCCAATTTTTCTTTTAGAGGCATTTCTTCGAAAGCAAATGAACCTTCCCACGCAACGGAAAAGCGGAAAGGTTGATTCTCGGAATCGGATGAAACCGAGACAAGCACATGCAGAATCTTTTCTGTCTGTTTATATCCAATCTCGACAGAATGGATGATCTCAATCGGCTTGTTCTTTTCTCTCTTGTACTCTTGGTTTATGGCAAAATGGGCCTCGTTGAGACGAATACCGGAGATGCTGAATTTATAATCCATACGCCGCCTCCTTTGAATCCGAAAAATAGCCTGCATCTCCGTCTCCGGACTGATAGTCCTTTTTTGCTTTTGCATCCCCAATATAGATGACTTTTGCAGAATATTCTGCCTTTTTACCGCTTTTCTGAATGACTTTCAGCGTATGCGGATACGCATCCAGAATGCGAAGCAGGTTATCCATCCCCTTGCTCTGGCATACCTGCCCGGATTCATAACGCGCCAAACTTTTCAACCCACCGCCGACGATATCGGCCAACTGTTCCTGCGTAAGGCCCAACTTCATACGAATAGCCTTGATCTGCTGTCCGGTTAGAAGACCGTCAACCTCACGCTGAAAATCTTTCAATTTTTTACCGGACTCTTTCAGGGTCGTATTATCAACGATTGCCTCTCCGCATTCGGCGCACGCATAGGTAACGTAATTCGGAATCGTTACGGTCTCCCCTTTGTATTCAAAGGTTTCCGTCCCGTTTTTCTTCTTCAGCTTGCCGGCGCCACAGATAGGACATTTCTGCGCTTCCATTCTACTCATCTCTCCCTTCGTCTCTTTTCATCTGGATTAAGATCGTCTTTCCCTCATCAACGGACAATTGCAGCTTGATATATAAGCCCTTATCGCCGTCCTGGAATTTGTAAACATCCTGCCAGATTTTGTGATCATGATATGCTGTCATGGATTTGTAAAAGTGTTCTGAACATAGCCGGCCGATGACGGTTTGGATGTCGTCATCGTCCATGTAACCCATGGCCGCAGCCCCTTTGTGAGCAAGATCCGTTATATATCGAGTCCTTTTGCAAGTAAAAAAAGCCTTTATTTTGCTGAGCACGTAATGAGGTGTACGCTTTTCCTTAACTTTTTGTATCATTATGATACTCCATATACGGTTGTCAAGCCTTTCTTAGCAAAATCTTTACGGCTACGTTTACGAAGGCATCGTTGTGGCCCGGTCCAGCAATTCCCGAAAATCATAGTTGACGCTCGTCACGCCGAAGTCCGGCTCGCGTTGGAAGGGCTGTCTCATGTAGTGGACGCGGTGTGAGTCGCCGTCGAGGAATTCTACGATGGCGAGGATGAAGTCCTCGGGCTTGTTGAGCGAGTAGAGGATTTCGTTGCGGGTTACCGTGATCGTCGGCGCGCCTGTAACACGGCCCTTCACCTCGATGAAGCGCAGCTTGCCGGTGCCCGGCACACTGCTCTCGACGTCGTAGCCGAGTTTCTCAAATTCGCGATCGGTTGGTTCGAAGCCGAGGCTATGCTCGACCTCCATGACGATGGCGCGAGCCCGCGCTGCACTGGCCTGTGTATCGGCAGGCGCTGCAGAAACCGCCGCCG
>JAHJDG010000019.1 GCA_018812265.1 bacterium
AACCAGATCGTTGAGATTCGCACGCTCATCAAGGAACTCGGGCGTGAGAAGACCGTAATTCTGTCCACGCACATTCTGTCGGAAGTTCAGGCCGCCTGTTCGCGGATCGTGATCATCAATCAGGGCCGGATCGTGGCCGACGACACGCCCGAGGGTTTGCGCGCCGGGGCGGCCGGGCGTTCCATTGTCCTCATGACTCTGAAGGCGAGCGTAGCGGAGGCGGCGCTGAAGATCCGCACGCTCACGGGTGTGGAAAACGTACGCGACGTTCCGTCCGCTCATGGAACCAGCGGGTTGCGAATCGAATGCGCTTCCGGTTTCGATATCCGCGAGGACCTGTTTCATCTCGCCGTGCGCGAGGGCTGGGTCATATTGGAGTTGGGTCTCGAGGTGCACAGCCTGGAGGACGTGTTCCACAAACTGACTCTGGAGGATCGGCCATTGGCCTCCGCGTGATCCACGCGGACGGCCGTCAACCCGAAGAGAAACCATGCACAACATCTCATATATTTTCCGGCGCGAATTCCGTTCCTACTTCGATTCACCGATCGCCTACATCGTGCTGATGTTTTTCCTGATGATTTCGGGCTACTTTTTCATGTCGAATCTGTTTCTGCTCGATCAGGCCAACCTGCGCACGCTGTTCGGAATCGTACCGCTCTTGTTCGTGTTTTTCATTCCGGCGATTTCCATGCGTTTGATCGCCGAGGAAAAGAAATCCGGCACCATCGAATTGTTGTTCACGTATCCGATCCGGGATTCGGAGATCGTGATCGGCAAGTATCTGGCCGCGCTGGCGCTGATCGTGGTGCTGCTTCTGTTTTCGATCATCTACGCGATTACGGTGAGCCTGCTGGGGGATATGGACGTCGGCCAGACGTTTTCGGGCTATTTGGGGCTGTTTCTGATGGGGGCGGCGTATCTGGCGATCGGCGTTTTCGCGTCGTCCATCACCGAGAATCAGATTGTGGCCTTCATCGTCGCGCTGGCGATTTCGTTTTTTTTCTTTATCCTCGACAAGATCCTCTTCTTCGTTCCGTTATCGCTCGCCAACATCCTCGAGTATCTGGCGATTGAGTATCACTTTCAGAGCATCTCTCGGGGGGTGATTGACACGCGGAACATCATTTACTTCCTCTCGATGATCTTCGTGGGACTCTTGCTGGCCAGCCACGCGTTGTCGCGCCGCAAAGGCGACTGACGGCGGTATGGAACGCGATTCAAATCCGGAACGGAAAACAAGGAATGAATGAAATATGAAGCGGAAGACCTGGTCCATTTCCTCCGTGTCCAATCTGCTGATTATTGTCGCGATCGTCGTGGTCGTGAATCTGATCGGCTTGCGCATTTTCGGGCGCGCGGACCTGACGGAGAACAAGATCTATACCCTCAGCAAGGCTTCGCGGCGGGTGGTGGGGAATCTCGAAGACCGCCTCACCGTGAAAGCCTACTTCACCAAAGACCTGCCGCCGCCCTACAACGCCAACGCGCGCTACGTGCAGGACGCGCTCGCGGATTATCGCTCCTACGGGCAGGGGAATTTTCTTTTCGAGTTCGTGGATCCTGCCGACGAGGAGAAACTGCAGCAGGAAGCGCAGCGCTACCGGATCCAGCCCGTTCAGGTGAACGTGATGGAGAAGGATCAGGTGCAGCTCAAGCGCGCGTACATGGGGCTCGTGCTGATCTTCGGTGACAAGCATGAAACGATTCCTCTGGTGCAGGACGTGCGGAATTTCGAGTACGAGATGACGTCGGCCATCAAGCGCTTGACGTCGGACTCGATCCCCAAGGTCGGTTTCTTGGGCGGTTTCGGGACGCCCGATCTGGGACAGGACATGCGCGCGCTGACCACGGCGCTGTCCAAGCACTATCAGGTGGTGCCGGTAAGCACGCTGTCGGGAAACCAGCTGATTTCACCCGATATCGGCGTCTTGTGCATCGTGCAGCCGAAAGAGCCGCTGGACGAGTGGACGAAGTTCGCGATAGATCAATTCATCATGCGCGGCGGGAAAGTCGGATGGTTCCTGAACAAGGTGAACGCCGACGTACAGAATTCGATGGCTTCCGGCATCCAGCTCGGAATAGACGACGTCACCCGGCAGTACGGATTCACGGTGGCGAACAATTTGGTTATGGACATCAACGCTTCGATGATCAACGTGCAGCAGCAGCAGGGTTTCATGATTATCACCAACATGGTTCGCTATCCGGCATTTCCCCGCATTCTCGATTTCAATACCGATCAGCCGATCGTGAAGGACTTCAAGGAACTCGCGCTATTCTTCCCCAGCTCGATTGACACGATGACGCCTCCCGGAGGGCAGCTTGAATTCACGCCGTTGTTCCGTACCAGCGAACTGACCAAGATTCAAGCCGGCCGGTTCGACATCATTCCGATGGGACAGATACGTCGGGAAGATTTCAACGGCGGCGCGAAGATGTTGGGAGCCACCATCACCGGCACGTTTCACTCCGCCTACGCGGGCAAGCAAGTGCCACAACCGACCGACACGACGTCCGTCGCCCCCGGCCGGGACATTATCACGATAAGTCCGGAGACGCGGATGGTTGTTATCGGCGACGGCAACTTCGTTCAAGGCCAGTTCGCCTTTGGTGGAACCGGACAGGTATTGTTTCTGAACTCGGTGGATTGGTTGAGTCAGGACAGCGATCTGATGAGTATCCGTTCCCGCGAAACGACGATCCGGCCGCTGAAGCCCGATATTTCCGACGCGACGAAGCAGACGGTGAAGTATGCGAACATGTTCGGACCGCCGGCATTGGTTTTGCTGCTCGGCGCATTACGCTGGACCGCGCGTCGTAACCGTCGGAAGGGGGGTATCCGATGAAACGTTCGATGGTTCTGGTGGCCGTACTCGTGGTGCTGCTCGGTATTTACTGGCTGATGCAGTCGAATCGTCCGATGACCGATCCTGATCGGCCGTTTGTGCAGATTGACACGGCCCAAGTGACGTCGCTGCGAATCGAATCTTCCACCGACACAGTGGAACTGGCGCGCCGCGGCGATCAGTGGTTCTTGACGAAACCTCTGGAGTTTCCCACCGCCGCGCGGATGACGGATCAGGCGCTCGGCAGGCTGGGAGAGATGCGAAAGCTGACGCTGGTTACCGATAGACCCGACCGATTCCGGGAGTTTCAGGTGGACGACTCGACCGGTGTCAAGGTTTCGGTGACGGATCGGAAGAAAACCCACACGTTCTATCTGGGCAAGACGAGTCCGACGGCGGGAACCAGCTATGCCCGACTCGACGGCAGCAAGGAAGTGTGGGAAATCGCCGGAAACATGACTCCCGCCTTCAAACGACCGGTGCGCGACTGGCGGGATAAAACCATCAGCGAAGCCGATCGCGAGGGTTTCATCAAGTTCACGTTTGTCTATCCGAAAGAAACGATATCGGCGACTCTTGTGGACAGTGTGTGGAAGGTGGAGGCGGGTGCGGAGAAGTTCGATGCCGATAAGAATCAGATAAGTCGCGTGACGGGACTGCTCTCGCGGATGTCGGGAGTGGACTTTGCGGACACGCTCGCCGCCGATGCCTTTGACGCTCCGGAGTGTCATCTGATCGCCGAGCTTGCATTGGGAGAGACTCTGGACCTGCGACTCATTCCGAAGGGTGAGGACGGTAGTCAGTATTTTCTTCGCAAGGCCGGCGCTCCGACCGACTACGTCATTTATAAAAGCACAGCCGAAGTGCTGATGAGAAAGGCGGCGGACCTCCGTCCCAAGCCGGAGAAGAGCGCGGAAGCGCCGCCGCAAAAACCGCGCGGCTAAGGCAGAGAATCAAGGCCGGATCATGTGACACCGTTCATTCGATCCGGCCTTTTTCGATTTATTAGAGAACAACCGATGTCCCTCAACGCGAGCCACTTCGGGAGTCGTCCGCTCCCGGCGCGACGCAAAGTGATCTTGGCCGCCATATTAATTGCGGTCGCGATCGCTTTTCTGCCCGCTCTGGAGAATGGATTCATCAGCGATGATTTCGGCTTGATCGTCCGTCGGATAAGCACTCTCGAGTCGCCGCGAGGTCTGGGGCAATTGGTCGGCAATGTCTACTGGTGGGGGACGGGCCAGATTGAAGCCCGGCATGACTTGTATCGCCCGTTTGTGTCAGCCACCTTCTGGATCGAGTATCAACTCGGCGGTGACTCACCGTTTGTTTATCACCTGTCCAACTATCTCGTTCATCTCGCCAACACGGCGCTCGTCTATTTGTGTCTGGCACCGGTAGCGGGCGGGGGACTCGCCGTGACGGTCGCCGCATTGTTTGGATTGAGTCCTATGGCCGTAACGTCGGTGGGATGGATTTCCGGAAGAACCGATCTGTGGGCGGCGTTTTTCGTTTTGCTTTTCCTCTGGTTGTTCGGGCTGGCGCGGCGGCGGAGATCGAACGTATTTCTCATCGGCGCTTGCGTGAGTCTCTTTCTTGCGCTGACCGCGAAAGAAGCGGCCATCATCGCGCCGCTGATTGCCTGGGTGCTCGAGCGCTCGCGAACGGCGAGGGAACTCGCTGGAGACCGATCGGACCGGCCCGTCGGACATTACTTGCTGATGATTGCCCCGGTGGCTGCCTACCTGATCGTGCGTTGGATCGCGGTGGGAGTGCTGCTTTTTCGTTCGCCTACGGGAACCGGATCTCTGGCCGATCCGGTGCCTTTTCTGGCTGAGCGGATCGTACGAACAGCCACCAATATCCTTGCTCCCATTCACTACAGCTTCTACTCCGAGTTCCTGTGGAGCGCAACGGACGCGCGGGGCGTGGGCTTTGTGCTGGTTTGGATCGTGTTTCTCGTTCTGATTGCCCTGGCAGTAATGGGACTGATCCGACGGCAACTGTGGGCAGCCGGCGGGCTGTGGTTCGGAGCGGCTTTGCTGCCGGTGTATCTGATGGGACAGTCGTGGGCGGCGCTCTCCGATTTCTACGCGTATTTGGCGATTCCGGGTTTCTGGCTGTTTGTGACGGAAGGGGTGCGAGCTCTGGCCAAGACCGCGATTCCCCGGTGGAAAGTTCCGCCGATTCCGGTATACGTCGTCATCGGCGGTCTGGCGATGGTCTTCGGCGCTGCGACCTTCGTTCGTCTGCCGATTCTGCGCTCGCAATTTGCTCTGGCTGAGCACATGGTTCAGCGCGAACCGAGTTCACTCCGGGCCGTGATGAGCATGGGCGAGGAGTATTTTGCGATGCGAAACGCGTCGCAGGGGGAAGAGTGGATGATGCGCGCGGCGAAGATTGATCCCTCGAGTAAGGATCCGTGGATGAAGTGCGCGCAGTTCCATATCGCGCGTGGAGACCTGAGAAGCGCTGCGTCGTTCGTGGATACGCTGGCGGTTCTGGCACCGCAGTCGGGCGACGCTCAGGCGGTGATTGCGCGTTTCTACTTCGAGGCCGGGCATTGCGAGGAATCGGTGGAGGTTTTCAAGCGATCCTTGTCGCTTGCCTACCCAACTTCCGTAACCTTGTACGACTATGGCATGGCTCTGCTTTGTATCGGAAAGGATAGCGTGGCGGCGGACGTGTACGATCTGGCTCTCCAGCAGCGGCCGTTTTGGCCCGAAGCCTATGCGAATCTCGGTCTTGCCTATGAAAACATGGGGCAGCTCGCGCGCGCGGCCGAAGCCTACTTGAAGGCGCTCGAACAGGATTCCCGGTTCGCTCCGGCCTGGGAGTCGCTGGCGATTGTCTATCTGCAGATGGGGCGAACCGGCGATGCCCGTCGAGCGGCTCAAGGCTATTTCAGTCTGGATCCGCCATCGGAGCGAGCGGAGCGCTTGCGTCAAGCGCTCGAGCAAGCGGAGGAGTGACGGGAAGGGGGAATCGGATCGGGTATGAGTTGATCCATTGATGCATCACCGAATGAGGGATTTTTCTCCGAAATCGTGAGCCCAGGGTGCGCGCTCTGGGTTTTCTTCAGTTGTACTTTCCATGTCTGCACTCATTAGCCTTCTTCCTTATCTTCGTCCCTATCGCTCCGTGATCGTGTGGGGCGCGCTGATCGCCGTGTTCAACAACGCGGTGGGCGCACTGGCTCCGTGGATCGTCAAGCTGGCGATTGACAGTTTGAGCCAGACGCCTTCCTCGGCTATTCTGGCCAAGTACGCGTTGCTTCTGGTTGCGGTCGTGGCCGTGGCGTGCGGGTTGCGGTTTCTCCTGCGGAAGATTTTGATCGGGATGTCACGGCACGTGGAACTGGATCTGCGAAACAGCGTTTTCGCGCATCTGCAACGGCTGTCGGCTTCGTTTTACAATCGGAATCGCGCCGGAGATCTGATGGCACGCCTGACCAGCGATCTGGAGCGCGTGCGGTACGTGCTGGGACCGGGCATCATGTACCCGCTGGATACCGTCACCGTGGGCGTGTTCTCGCTGGCGATGATGCTCCTCATTTCGCCCAAGCTAACGCTGATTGTTCTCATCTCGGCGCCCGTGATCTCGGTTTCCGTGTTTTTTCTGGGACGAATCACCTATCGGTTACACGGCCGTATTCAGGATCAGTTCTCGGAGCTTTCGGCGCATGCACAGGAGAATCTGGCGGGCGTGCGGGTCGTGCGGGCGTTCGCTCAGGAGGAGCGAGAGATCGGCCGGTTCGGAGAGCTGAACGAGGAGTACATTCGCCGCAATATCGCAATGGTCCGGGTGCAGGCGCTGTTCATGCCCGTGATGGCGCTGTTTTTCGAGATCGGCACGGCCGTGATTCTCTTTTTCGGAGGTTGGGGGATTATCCACGCCCAACTGACTCTGGGCGACTTCGTGGGTTTCGTCGGCTATCTCGGAATGCTGGCCTGGCCGATGATCGCCATCGGTTGGGTGGCTAATCTGTACCAGCGCGGCGCAGCCTCGATGCGGAGGTTGAACGAGATTCTCGAAACGGAACCCCAAATTGTTTCACCGCTATCCTCCCATCGGCCGGCCGAGGTAAGGGGGGAGATTGTTTTTGAGGGCGTGAGTTTCCAGTACGATGGCTCGGCGAATACACTTCACGACGTCAATCTGGTCATTCCGTCCGGGCGAACGGTGGCGATTGTCGGACGGACGGGCAGCGGAAAGAGCACTCTGGTCTCGCTGATTCCGCGTGTGTTCGATCCCACCGAGGGTCGCGTGTTGATAGACGGCGTGCCGACGACATCGTGGGACTTGAAAGCACTGCGCTCGGCAATCGGAATGGTGCCGCAAGACGCACTGCTGTTCTCCGATACGCTGGCGGCGAATCTCCGGTTCTCTTCCGATGCCGTGAAACAGGAGGATTTCGAACGAGCTACCGTGACGTCTCAGATCGTCACCGACGTTGCAGAGTTTCGCGACGGCTATGCGACGATGGTGGGAGAACGGGGTCTGACGCTGTCGGGGGGGCAGAAGGGACGGGCGACGCTCGCCCGAGCGCTGCTGCACGATCCGGCGATTCTCATTCTGGATGACGCTCTGGCGGCGGTGGATACGCATACCGAGGAACGGATTCTCCAACCATTGCGCGAATTCACGCGGGGACGAACGTCGCTGATTATCTCACACCGGGTTTCGACGGTCAGGCACGCCGACGAGATCATCGTGCTCGATGAAGGACGGATTATCGAACGCGGCACTCATGACCAACTTGTTTCCGCCGGCGGCTACTATGCCGAGCTCGAGCGCTTGCAGCGTATCGAAAAAGAGCTGGAAGAAATCAACGGGCAACCGAGCCAAACATGAGCGACGACTGGAAGCAAGAAGAGGAAGTGCTCGGCAAGGCCTATGACGCCCGACTGGCGAAGCGGCTGTGGAGCTACGTGGGCGATCAGCGAGGACGAATCGCGATCGCCGTGCTGTTGCTGATCGTGGGCGCGGCGGCTGAGCTCGCAGGTCCCGTGCTGGTGAAGATTGCCATTGACAAACACATCGCCGTCGGCGATTGGCCGGGTCTGGCGAAGATTGTTCTCGCGTTCATCGGACTCGCCTTCGCATCGGCGATCTTCCGCTGGGGCCAGATGTTTCTGACCGGAGCGGCCGGTCAATTCATCGTCGGCCGGTTGCGGATGCAGCTCTTCGACAAGCTGCAGCGTCTCAGCATTCCCTACTATGACCGCAATCCAGTCGGACGGTCCATGTCCAGACTGACCTCCGACGTGCAGGCGCTCTACGAGTTGTTCAGCTCCGGAGTGGTGGCGATCGTGGGAGACGTGGTGACGCTGATCGGGATCGTGGTTGTGATGATGGTCATCAACTGGAAGCTGGCTCTGATCACGCTGTCGGTGATTCCGATTCTCATCTGGATCACCTTCGTTTTCCGCAAGCACGTGAGAGATCTCTATCGGCAGACGCGGACGAAGATCGCCCGGCTGAACAGCTACCTGCACGAAAACATCATCGGCATGAGGGTCGTGCAGCTTTTCAATCGGGAGCCGCGACACTTCGAGAAGTTCGACGAGATCGGTTCCGATCTGAAACGCACGTATTTGCGCACCGTGTTGTATTACGCGCTGTTCTTTCCGGCGGTGGACTTGGTGTACGCGGTGGCTATTGGGCTTATCCTGTTCGGCGGCGGGAATCTGATGCTGGCGGGAGCCGTGACTTTGGGCACGCTGGTGGCGTTTATTCAGTACGTAGACCGCTTCTATCGTCCGGTGCGCGATCTGGCCGAAAAATACAATATCCTGCAGGAAGCGATGGCCGCGGCCGAACGGGTGTTTCAGGTTCTCGATCATCCCATCGAAGTCCCACCCGCGAGTAGTCCCGTTGCCTTCGATCTCGGCGTGGATCGTGGTTTCTCGGTTGAATTCCGCAACGTATGGTTTGCCTATCGGGATGAAGAATGGGTGCTGAAGGACGTGAGCTTTCGGGTCGAGCCGGGCGAGTCCGTGGCGGTCGTCGGCGCTACGGGAGCGGGGAAGACGACGCTCATCTCCCTGCTCAGCCGTTTTTACGACGTACAGCGGGGAGAAATCCTGGTGGGAGGAAAGAACATTCGCGAGCTCGATCTGCGCGCGCTGCGGCGGGCGATGGGAATCGTCCTGCAAGACGTGGTCGTATTCGCGGGCACGATTGAAGATAATATTCGCTACGGCTGTCCCGAGCAGGACGCGGACACGGTGCAGGAGGCGGCGAGGATCGTACACGCCGACCGGTTCATTCGCAACCTGCCGCAGGGCTACCGGGAACCGGTGATGGAACGGGGGGCTACGCTCTCGACCGGAGAACGGCAACTTTTGGCATTCGCGCGGGCGCTGCTTTGCCAGCCGCCGATTCTGATCTTGGACGAGGCGACCGCTTCGATTGATACCGAGACCGAGCGGCTGATTCAGGACGCCATTGCCCGGTTGCTGGAAGGCCGAACCTCGATTATTATCGCCCATCGGTTGTCCACGATCCAGCGCTGCAGCCGGATTCTGGTGTTCCATCACGGACGGCTGGTAGAGCAGGGGAAGCCATCCGAGCTGCTGGCCGCGAAAGGGGTCTACTACCGGCTTTATCAGCTTCAATTTGGGAGAGTTGCGGAGTCCGCAGGAGCCGACCTCGTCCCTTGACTTTCGGGGAATTTTCCTATAGATTGCGCTTGGCTGAAAAACTCATCAACATGTTGGGATTACAGGGTCAAAATGCCTGTTACTAAAGAGGATATCCGGCGAACGGCAGGGCTGGCCAGACTGCGGCTCTCCGAGGCCGAGCTGGATTCCATGACCGAGACGCTGGGCAAGGTCTTTGAGTACATTGACCAGCTTCACGAGGTGGATACGGAAGGGGTGAAGCCGCTCCACCACGTGCTCGACATGTCCAACGTGACCGAAGATGACGTTCCGCGGCCCTGCTTCTCTCGTGAAGAAGCGCTGGGCAATGCGCCCGATCGAACGGATGAATTTTTCCGGCTGCCGCGAGTCGTGAACTGAGTTGCGAGTTCTTGCCGTCATCCCGGCTCGGTATACCTCCCGGAGATTTCCCGGAAAACCGCTGGCACCCGTGGCGGGTCGGCCACTGGTTCAGCACGTCTGGGAACGCTGCCGGGAGTCGGAGGGAGTGGAGCGTATCGTCATTGCCACCGATGACGAACGAATTCGCAAGGCGTGCTTAGGATTCGGCGCGGAAACCGAGCTCACGAATCCCGATCACGCGTCGGGCACTGATCGCGTGGCCGAGATCAGCCGCCGCTATCCCGAATACGACGTGGTATTGAACGTGCAAGGGGACGAACCCGGCATCGCTCCCTCGACGATCACGGCTGTCGCTCGCGCGTTTCGAGTTTCCGAACGGCAAATCACCACTGCCGTCTCGCCCATTCGCGACGAGACGGACAAGGGCAATCCTAACGTGGTAAAAGTGGTGACGGCGCGGGATGGAGATGCGCTTTATTTCAGCCGAGCGGCGATTCCTTTCCGCCGAACCGATAGCTCTGGCCCTCCGCCGGTCTTCTATCGTCATCAAGGGATCTACGGCTTTCAACGCGATGTACTCCAACAAGTAACGACCCTGCCGGTTACCGATTTGGAGCGCGCGGAATCGCTCGAGCAATTGCGATGGCTTGAGAACGGATTCCGCATCCACTGCATCGTCGTATCCCAGTGCGCCGTCGGTGTGGATACACCGGCGGACGTGCCCATCGTGGAACATCTCCTGCAAGCAAAGGGCGAATGAATCATGGCCAAGCGGCGATCCAACTCCGCGCACAAGAAAACCAAGTACATTTTTGTGACCGGTGGAGTGGTATCCTCTCTCGGGAAGGGGATCGCCGCGGCGTCGCTCGGTCGCTTGCTCAAGTCGTGCGGTCTGCGCGTCACGATGATGAAACTGGATCCCTACATCAACGTGGACGCCGGAACGATGAATCCTTATCAGCACGGCGAAGTCTACGTAACGGAAGATGGAGCGGAGGCCGATCTGGATCTGGGCCATTACGAGCGCTTCATTGACGAGGACATGGGCCGCCTTAACAACTCGACCACCGGCCAGATCTATCACAGCGTCATTTCCAAGGAACGCCGGGGAGATTTCCTCGGCGCGACCGTGCAGGTTATTCCGCATATCACGGGCGAGATCAAAGACCGCATTCGCAAGGTGGCGGAAGGGGGAGACGGCTACGACGTGCTCATCGTGGAAGTGGGAGGGACGGTCGGCGACATCGAAAGTCTTCCGTTCCTCGAAGCGATCCGGCAGATCGGACTCGACGGCGGTCCCGGAAGTTGCCTCTATATCCACGTCACTCTAATTCCTTTCCTGACGACGACTGGCGAGGTCAAGACCAAGCCCACGCAGCACAGCGTAAAAGAGCTGCGTGAGATCGGGATTCAACCCGATTTACTGCTGTGTCGCACCGAACATCCCCTCGATCCGAAGGTGCGCGAGAAGATTGCCCTCTTCTGCAGCGTGGGAAAGGAGGACGTTTTCGAAGTGCGGAACGTGGAGACGGTTTACGAGCTTCCGCTGGTGCTCCACGCGCAGGGACTGGGTCGTCGGGTTCTGAAACTGCTCGGAATGCGGGCCGCGGAACCGGAACTCAAAGACTGGCAGGAGATCGTCCG
>JAHJDG010000020.1 GCA_018812265.1 bacterium
AAACGAGCATGATGTTCATGATGCCGATCCCCGCCACCAGCAGCGAAACGGCGGTCACTCCGAAAGCGGCATAGCCGACCCAACTCGTCATCTTGGTGAACTCGGCCTGCAGCATGTCGGGCGTCCACATGCCGAAGTTGTTCTCCTGGCCGGGTTTCAATCCGCGTTCAGTACGCAGTACTTCAATCACCTGCTGCTGTGCCGCTTCGTAGCTGGCAGCCGACCAGGATTGAATCGTCAGATTGACACTGCGTTCGTCGCCCCACTCCACACGCTTTCCGTAGATGCGGAAAAACGTCGAGAGCGGGATACAGTTGATTTGATCGCGACTCTCGCCGAGCATGGATCCCCGGGATTCGAACACTCCGATGACTTCGAAACGATCGGGACCGACACGCACAATTTGACCAATCGGATTCTGACCTTCAAAGATCGCTCGTCTGACTTCTTCGCTGATGACGATGACCTTCCGCGCCGACTGATTGTCCTGCGCGTTGATGGGACGACCCATCGCCAGATAGTAGCCGTTGTTGTCGCCGAACTCTTCCGTGCCGCCGGCGATCTGCTGCCGCGCATTGCTTTCCAGTGCGCCCCGTCGGATTATACGACCGAACGTCCAGGATTCGGCTCCGATGCGCCGCACGGCCGGACAGCGTTCGAGAATCGCTTCACGGTATTCGGCAAGAATGGGCGGACGGTATTTGCGACGATGACCCCCGACGTGAATCCCCATCTGGTTGTCGTAGCGCTGCACCTGGAATACGTTGACGGACAGCGCGTTGCGCATGTTATCATCAATGCTGTTCTTGATTCCGCCCAAAACGGTCATCATGCCGATGATCGTGGTCACGCCGATCACCACGCCGATCAAGGTGAGAAACGCCCGCATCTTGTGTGCGCGCATCGCTTCCAGCGCCATACGCAGGGATTCCCACAGCGAAGCAAGAAGAAGACGACTGCGCTCGAACATGCGGTTACTCCTGCCTCAGGGCTTCAATGGGCGAGAGCCGTGCGGCCTTGGTGGATGGATAGATTCCAAAAAACACTCCCACGACGGCGGCAAAGACCACTCCAAATCCGACCACCCACAGCGGCATCGCCGTGGGCAGGAAACTGTTCATGATTCGGCTGCCGATGTAGGCGAGCCCGACGCCCGCCAGTCCTCCCACTCCACAAATCACCGCCGATTCGATCAGAAACTGCCAGGCGATCATCCAGCGGTGCGCACCCAGCGCTTTGCGCAGACCCACCTCGCTCGTCCGTTCGGTCACCGAGACCAGCATGATGTTCATGATTCCGATGCCGCCGACCAGAAGCGAGATGAAAGCGATAATCACTCCCCCCGCGTAGATGCTGCCGGTAACCTTGCGATAGGCGTCCATGATCATATTCTGGCCGTTGATGCCGAAGTTATCCGGCTCCATCGGCCCGAGCTTGCGGATGCGTCGCATGATGCCGCGCAGTTCCCACTCCAGTTCCGCAACCTCTTCCGAACTGCGCGCCTTGACGACAATATCTACGTTCGCTTCCCGTTCAAAGCGTTTGATGAAGGCGCCGATCGGTACATAGACGAAATCATCCATGTTCTGGCCGAAGAAACGGCCCATCTTGGCGTTTACGCCGATGATGCGGAACTTATAGCCCCCGATATCCAATCTCTTGTCCAGCGCTCCGCCGTTCTCGAATAACCGCTCCGCCACCGCCGCACCGATCACACACACTTGGCGGTTGCGCCGCACTTCATCCTCGTTGAAGAAGCGACCGAGATCGAGACGAACCGAGTTGGTCTCGACGTAGTCGGTCCCCACTCCCCACACCTGTACATTGGTTAGACGGTTGCTGCGGTAGCTGACGGAACTGCGCGTGTCCGCCCACGGACTGACCGCCGCCGCCAGCTTTGATTCGGCGGCGATCTGATCCGCCACTTCCGGTCCGAGTACGGGTCGCTTGATCATCGCCCGCCAGTTGTCGCCGAACCAGTCCCACTTGGACACGTACAGGGTATTCGATCCGAGAAAGCTGAACTGCCCGGCCACCGCCTTGTTCAAACCGAGGATGATGGTGACCATCAAAACGACGGTGGTCACGCCGATGAGAATGCCGAGCGTGGTCAAGGCCGCGCGCAGCTTGTTGGATCTCAACGCGCGGAACGAAATCCGCAATCCTTCGTATACGTCCGTGAACGTCCGCATAACGTTTCATCAGCTCCGCGGTTCGTCGGAAGCGATCCGCCCGTCCAACAGACGAACGATCCGTTTGGTGTGACGGGCGACGTCCTCTTCGTGTGTCACTAGAACGATGGTATTCCCTTCCTCATGGATGAGCTGTAATACCTCCATGATCTCAGCACCCGTTTTCGAGTCGAGGTTTCCGGTCGGCTCGTCGGCGAGAATGATCGAGGGATTGGTGACCAGCGCGCGAGCCATCGCCACGCGCTGCCGCTGCCCGCCCGACAGCTCGTTGGGCTTGTGATGCATGCGGTCGGCGAGTCCCACTGACGTCAGCGCTTCCTCGGCCCGGCGATGTCGCAGGGAGGAGCGCATACCGGCATAGATGAGCGGTAGCTCCACGTTGTGCAAAGCCGTCGCCCGCGGCAGAAGATTGAACGTCTGGAATACGAATCCGATGCGGCGATTGCGAATCTCGGCCAGATAACCGTCGGTCAAACCGGCCACGTTCTCACCGGCCAGAAAATAGTCACCCGAAGTCGGAGTATCGAGACAACCGATGAGATTCATGAGCGTGGACTTGCCCGAGCCCGAAGGTCCCATAATCGCCAGATACTCGCCCGAGCGGATGGCCAAATCCACTCCCCGCAAAGCATTCACCTGCTCGGTGCCAACCTTGTAGATCTTGACCAGATTGCGAATATCAATCAGCGGTCGTCCACCGTTTTCCTCTTCACGATAGGGCACAGGGACTACCTCCGCTCGACTTTCTTACCGCCCTTGCCTTCTTCTTTGAGCTTCACCTTCATGCCATTGGTGAGTTCACGGGCAAGAATGCGATAGGGACCGGAAATGACGCTGTCATTTTCTGCGATTCCCTCGATGATTTCGATGTGGCGATCTGAAGAAAGTCCGGTCTTGACGGGCTTCCATACGGCGGAGTCCGCCGCAAAGATGAATACTCCTTCCTGTACGCGTTCGCGGGTGAAGGCGGTGGTATCGGCCGCGCCGGCCCGCACCTGAGCGGCCACTTCGCGGGTGGATTTCTTTTCGGGTTCATCCTTGATCTCGACCGCCTTGCCTTCTTCCTTGTCGCGAACGGCCACGCATTGCAGGGAAACCGAAAGCGCGTCGTCCCGATAGTCGGTGGCGATGTCCACGGTAGCGGACATTCCCGGACGAATTCCCGGAACACTGTCCACGACGGCCACTTTCACGTCGAAACTGCGAGCCTGTGTCTCGGACTGCAAGTTCAACTGCGAAGCGGATTGAGCGATTTCGACCACCCGACCGACGAACATGGTATCGGGAAATGCGTCAATCTCGACCGAGGCCGAGTCGCCCAGTTTCACACCGACAATATCATTCTCGTCCACCTCGGCGCGCACCTGCATTTCGGATAGATCCGCAATGACGAGGATAACGTCTTCCTGAAACTGCGATCCCAGAGTGAGTTCGCCCTGTTCTTTATTGAGCCGCGAAATCCGTCCGGTCATGGGAGCGGAAATCCGAGTCTTGGACAGATTTTCGCGAGCCCGCTTTTCCTCGGCCGCAGCCTGATCGAGTTGACCGGCAGACATTTCCGCCGCCGCCACGGCTGCATCCAAGTCGGCTGGAGAAGCCATCCCCTTGTCAACCAATTCGCGAACCCGTCGCAGGTCCGCTTCGGCCTTGAGCTTCTGGCTGCGGGCCGAGCGGAGGCCGGAGGTGGCCGACTCCAGCGCGGCATTATAGGTTTCCGGATCAAGTTGGACGAGGAATTGACCTTTCTCGACGAAACCTCCCTCCCGGACCTCGAGCTTCACGATCCGCCCCGGAATCTCCGCCGAAACTTTCACCTGCTCAACCGGCTCGATCGTCCCTGAGGCCGAAACGGTGGCGACCAGCCGCCGCGTAGCGGCCGTCTCGACCGTCACCTGAGTCCGGGTGTCCTTCGTCTTGGACTTGTAAACCACCACGGCGATAACGATTACGACTACCGCAACGATGATGATCCAGATCCATTTCTTTTTCTTCTTCATGGGATTCGCAACTCAGTTAAGTGCTTTGGCTTGGCCGCACGGACGGGCCAACGGCTCAAGGATAGCATTCCGTGCCGATACTAATGGTATTCGTTTCGTGGGAGAGAAGCAAGGGGCAAAATGTTGCACATTGGGATAGGCATCCTGTGCATCTTGATTGCTCTCACTTGTTCTGGTACTGAGCTTGCATAGGAGGGTTCCGAATGCTACGAGTGTGCGAAAGCTCAAGGTACTGATTGAATGTCCTCCCGACCTGAACCCCCCAGCGAGATCGTAGAACCACTCCGCAGGTTCCTTGAGACCTTTACTCAAGAGCTTACGGAACAACAGTTTATCCCGGCATTCCGGGATGAACTCAAGCGCCTTCTGAATTCCCTCGATGGCCTGCAAAGGTCGGAGACCGTTCTCCAGCAAATTGCCCAGAGTGTAGTCCAACTGCAGGAAGTGTTTACTCCTGCCGGGACAAGACTGCTCGAGGGAGCCCGCGAGCTGGAAGAGGCGATGCGGGCCAACGCCTCCCAAGTCCGGGGGCAAGCGGAGGATGTCCTCCGCGATCTCCTCGAAACCCACCAGAAGCTGGAATCCAGCCTACGTTCCGAAGCCGGACTGATTCAGGAGCACACAAACGTCGGCCGGGAAGCCCTTGATCGAACCGTTGGCGAGATTGAGGACCGCCTGAAAGGTCTCACCACACACCTCGAAAGTCTTTGTGAACGAATGAATTCCGAGGTGACGGCCGCGGTTGAATCGGCTCGTCCTGCCGCCTCGGAACCGGAAGCGGTCTTGCCTTCGATGGCCACTGTGGTGGGTATTCCCGACGATCTCAAGGACCTTTTACAGCGCACCCAGGAGGCCATCGGCGAGCGCCTCGAAGAACAGCGCCGGGAGATTGCGGAAGCTCTCTCGCAGGTGCGGTCGGAGGAGAGTCAGCGACTCCTCAAGCTGGATCAGCGAGTTTCGGAGGCACTGGCTTCGGTCGGGCCGCAGGTGCAGGGCGAATTGGAAAGCGCCGTCGGACGACTGAGGGATCAGATTCAAACGCTGATCCTGGCCGAGATGGAAACCCGGCGGCTCGCCCCCCGGGATGACGGCGAACCTCAGGCAGCCGTTCCCACCGCCGAATTCACCTCCAGTCTGGCCGCCAGTGAAACACGGATTCTGCGGGAAATCGCCGTTCTGCAGAAGTCCGGACGAGGCGAGCAGTCGGAAGCCGAACGGCTGCTCCGTGAACTGGCGCGCGGTCTGGAAGACGTTGCCGAGCAAAACCTTCAGCGAGCCGAGGCCGAGAGCCGGTCGGTGAAAGAATCTCTCGGTACCCTGCAACGGATCGTGGGGCAGCTTCGGGACGGCGGCCAGCAGGATCGCGAGCAATTGGCCGCGATGCTCACGCATTTGGACACTCTGGTCAAGG
The DNA here is from genome assembly GCA_018812265.1 of bacterium. Taxonomy (GTDB): domain Bacteria; phylum Electryoneota; class RPQS01; order RPQS01; family RPQS01; genus JAHJDG01. Next base: position 5,601 of record JAHJDG010000020.1, read on the forward strand.
GCCAACGGGAGCAGCAGCAACTGGCCGAGAGCGAACTGCACACGACGCGGACCAAGCTCGACGAGCAGACGCGGCTCTTGGAGCAGAAGATCGAGGACGATCGGCAGGTTCTCGGCCAGCTTTCGGCGGCGGTCGGACGCGCCGAGCAGGCCGCGACCAAGGCGATTGAACTGTCTCTCAGCGACGGCCGCGCGCAGCGCGATAAAATCGAGAGTGGAATCAAGGAGCTGCGGGATCGTCTCGATCGCGCCCAGCAGGCGGAAGAGGGACGCACCGAGAATACGCTGCGTCATATCGCCGAGGCGTGGACGGAGGCGCTCGAAGCGCTCCGCGACTTCGTCCAGAAAGCGATCGCCGGTCGCACCGACGCGATCATCACCCGGCTCGAGGGCTTGGACGCGCGACTGGCCGAATCCGGACAATCGGGTGGCAACCTGCAGCGCGACGTGCAGAACGAACTGCGCCGCATCAGCTCGCTCTTCGATGAGCGACTCGAAGGACTGAAGTCCACCACTGAGTCGTTCACGACGGCCATGGAAAGCCACGTGAAGGCGGTCTCCGGCGAAGTGGCGGCGCTGCGTTCCAAGCAAGAGCAGTCGCTGGCCGTGTTGAAAGAAGCGATCCGCGCCAACTATGACGAGAGTGCGGCCCGGCTGAAAGAGGTGGTGGAAACCGCCTACGACAGCTTCATCAAACAGACTTCCAACATCCCGCAGGTGATTGACCGGTTCACTCACCTGCTGCAGTCCCTGCACCAGAGCGATTCGCTGGCGCTCCAGACGATCGGCAGCGACACGAAAAACGTTCTGAGTTTGGCGTCGGAAAGGTTCGAGACGCTGGTGGCCGACAACAACGCCATCAAGAAGTTCTTCCCGCTGCTCGACAAGAAGCTGGAAAAGCACTCCACCGAGCTCGACATGGTTCGCAAGGCGCAGGTGCGGCAGGATCAAGATCTCGCCGAATTCCCGCGCACCCTGTCCGAGCTGCGGCAGTGGCACGACGAGCAGCTGCGGGAACTTCGCGGCGAATTGCAGCGCATGCGGGAGGACGCCCGTGAGCAGTCCGATCACGTTCGCGGAGATCTGCACGACGTGAAATCCGAGCAGAGCGCCCTGCAGAACGAGGATCTCCCGACCTTCCGCCGCGAGGTGTCGCAGCTCGTCACTTCCAAGCTGGAATTCATCGAAAATACGCTCCACGAACGGCAAGAGTCGCTGCGCAAGGAGATGGATCAAGCCATCGAGCGCAGCCGACTTTCCGGTCGAAAGACGTTCCTGATCGTCGCCGCGCTGGTCGGATTGTCCATCCTCCTTCAGATCGCCTTTCACTTCGCTTCCACGCCGGGAACCGGAGGCTGATCGTGGCCGCTCCCTTCGAGAATTCGGCCATCGCGGCTGCGGCCTTGTCGCGGCAGTGGCACGAGGCGGCCAGATCCCGGCCACAGACGGCCGCCGCTCCGTCACTGCTTGAACTCCAAACCATCTGCCGCGAAACGGGCATTTCTCTTCCCGACTTGGACAACTTCGCGCGCATTCGCGACTTATCGCCCCTGATTCTCATTTGCGGTCGGGATTCGTCTCTCGCCGCGTCCGTGGCGGAGCTGTTCGGTTTACATCCGCAATGGCCTGAGCTGCCGGAAGCACCCCTCATCTGGTGTGTGAGCGGCGACCCGGGCCCGAAAATCCGCGTGCGACACGGCTCGACGGAGCAGGAGATCTCACGTCGCACGCTGGGCACGCTGCTCGGCGCGAAACTGCCGCCCGCCGGTTTTCTGGTCATCGAAGAGCATACGAACGCGCCCCATGGCTGGAGCCTCGGTTGGATCCCCCGGCCAAACTTCATGGAATCGCCGGACGGTGGGCCAACGGAAACCGAGTTTCTGCTCCGCCAGCGAGCGGCACTGGTCGTCGAGGAGGAGACGCCTCTTCCCGTCGCGGAAACGCTGAAAGAATTGAACCAGAAACTCTGGATCATCCGCCGCTCGGAGCTGGAAAGCGAGGAGGACCGGAGGCGCATTCTGGCCGAGCTGGCGACTCTGGCGGAGGACCGGCCTGAGCACCTTGCCCTGCGCATAACGGCGACGTGGCGATGGCTGGTGAACCGGCTGCTGAATCAGATCGAGGGCATGCGTTCCGAGTACAAACAACGACTGAATCGGTTCGATATCAAGATCGCCTCGGCCGCTCATCTGCTCCGACAATATCGAACCAATTGGATCGGCGGGATACGTACGTTGGTGGAAAGCCATCTCGGACAACGGGCGGGGGGAACGGCATTCGCGTCATTTCTCGACGCCGGAAAGCCGGGACCTCAAGCAGGCACGTTTGTGTCCGCGCTCGCCCTGAACGGATTGGGAAACAAGCTGGACGAGTACCTTACGGATCGCATGGCCGATCTGGTGGGCGGATTGGACGGTTTGGCAACCAAGTTGGAGCTGCGACGCATCCCGCTCGGTGACGCCAACGTCCGATGGGACATCCGCACCCTGTCGTCGCGCGTAGAGGCACATCTGACGGGCGAGAAAGTCTTCCCGCTCGGCGGCGGCAAACGGGCGGGACTGGCGGCAAACCTTACCGGACGAAAACAGCAAGTGACTCAGGAACGCAAAGATCAACTGGCGCGTGGCGTTCGTGAGGCGGCGAAAATCATCGTCCAGGATTTCACCGATTGGTCTATGGAACTCACCTCGTCTCTGGAACAGAGTATCCACCTTCAACTTACTGCCGAACTCGCCAATCACGGTCTGCCCGACGCCGACGGCCTTCGGGTGGCTCAAGCCGGTCTCGATCGTCTGGAAGAATCCCTTCGATCACGAAAGGAAGCCACCATCCGCCCCGAAGCCACGCTTGCCGAATGGCTTGCCGCCTTGTCGCGGGGCGGCTTGATTCCGCTCTTCCAACCTACCTGATCCCTCCCGGAACTCCTTGAAATTCTGCTCGTTTTTCACGTAATTGGGCTGTGGCAACTCAGGATTCACACGGCTCCATGCCTCTTCGTCTGATTCTCACGCTCCTTCTGCTGGCTACGGCTGCGACCCGCCTGAACGCAGTGGATCTGTCGCTCGATGACTACCAGCAATGGCAAGGGTATAACGGCTGGAGAATTCAGGTGATTAAGTTTCCCGGCATCAAGAGCTTCGCCCGGGCCGAGATCCTGACGGTGATGGCCACCGAAAAACCCACCTGGCTCCGCCGCTACGTGCGAATCGGCAGCCGCACCATTTTCTATGCCGACGATTTCACCGCCGACCTGTTTCGCATCGAACGCTTCTTCCGGCGGGAAGGCTTTCCGAATGCCGTGATTCGCGGCTCGATCCGGCCGCGGGAGAAACATCGCGAACTCGTTCTCAAAGTCGAGATCGTGGAAGGTCCATCGCTGCTTCTCAAGAACTGGCGGCTCGATTTGCGGGGACCTCAGGACGTGGGAGTGGATTCGGCGCGCTGGGCGCTGGCGATGCCGATCAAGATCGGGAAGCGACTCGCTCTGTCGGACGTCAAGACCTCCGCCGACACGCTGGCCTATAAGCTGCGCCAGATCGGTCACGCGCGGGCACGTGTCGAGTATATCGTGGAAACCGACAGCGTCGAGAATACCGCCGAGGTAACCTTCATTCTCGAACCGGGCAGTTTCTGCTACTTCGGCCAAACGCACATCACCGGACTGAAGCAGCTTTCGCATGGCACTGCGCGACGCGAGCTCACCTTCCGGGATTTCGAGCCTTTCGCGCCGCACAAGCTCGAAGAAACGCGCTTGCGGCTGGTGCGGCTCGAGATCTTCAATTTCGTCAGCGTCCGCGCCGACACCACCGTGCCGGGGGATACTTTGCCGGTGTGGATTGAAACCCAGGAAGGCTGGCGCTATCGAGTGCGACTGGGCGCCGGCTATGATACCGATGAGCGCGCGCGCGCTTCGGCGGAATTCGTGGATCTGAATTTCTTCGGTCGCGGTCGCCGTCTGACGTGGGGCGTGAGCATCGCCGAGATCCGCCGACAGACCGAGGCCCGTTTGTTCTGGCCGCATACCCCGTGGAATGCCACCGACATTACCCTCGCCCCGAAATGGGAACTCAATATCGAGAAGGCCTACCATCTCGAAACGCAAACCGCCTCAACGATTCTCTCGGCCTCCCCGTTGCCGAAGGTCACGGCATCGCTGTCCAACGAAGTGGGCACCGAGCGGCGTCGCGACCGGGTGGACTCCCTCGACGCCGAATCGCAGCTGACGTCGGCGCTGACCATCCTGAAATCGGTGGAAACCGTTTCGGCCGCCTGGGACACCCGTGATAATCCGTTGGTTCCGCGTATGGGTCACATGATCGGCCTGACCTTTTCCGAGTCGGGAGCCGTTTACCGAACCGACCAGCGCTGGTGGCGGGCTTTGCTCGCCGGCCGCGTGTTCATTCCCGCCACGCGCTTCACGGTTCTGGCCGGCAAATCCGAAATCGGAATCATGGGACCGCTCCATGATTCGCCGGTCACGCCGATCCAAGAGCGGTTTTATCTGGGCGGTCCGTCCACCGTTCGCGGGTGGGCGCGCCGGCATCTGTCTCCCCGCGCCGAGGACGCGGATCGCACGCCGCTCGGCGGGAATTTCTCCTTCTATCTCACGACCGAATTGCGACACAACGTGTGGGGACCGGTTACGCTCGCCTTGTTCATGGATGCCGGCAACGTCTGGAAGAAGGAGCGCGATTGGCAACCGCTCGACGTGTATCCCTCCGTGGGGACCGGATTGCTCTTTCTCTCGATGGTCGGTCCGCTTCGCGTGGACTTCGCCCATCAGATGCGGGAGAATCTTTACCGTGAGCGGCCGTGGGCGATTCATTTCTCGCTGGGAACTCCCTTCTGATGTTTGCGCGTCTGATGAAGATCGTCGTCTGGATCACGCTGGCTCTGCTGGCGGTGCCGGTCGCGGTCGTTCTTCTGGCGCTGTCGCCCGGTGTCCAGACGCTCGTCGCCCACCGCCTGCTTCGCTCCGCGACCGCCGATTGGAACGGTTCCCTTCATCTCGGTCGCGTCCACGCGAAACCGAACGGAAATTTTCTTGTGCGGGACGTGCGAATCGAAGACGAGTCCGGTGCGCTCGTGCTGGGATTCGACACGCTCTCGGCAACGATTCGCATTCCGGCGCTGCGGCGCGATTCGATCCACGTTCGCACGCTGCACGTGAGCGGCTTGTCGGCGAATCTCGTGCTCGATTCCAGCGGCTCAACGAACCTTCAACGGGCGCTCGCATCCAGGACGCCATCGCCGCGCGACTCCACTCCCGCGAAGTTCCGCTGGATCGTCCGCCTGGATACGGCTACCGTGGAAGGACGGTATTTACGATTCGCCGTTCCTGATATGGTGTTGTTCGACGACTCCACCTGGTCTGCCGGGCTGCGGGCCGTCTATGGAAACGACTCTCTGGACTACGCCGTCGCCTTGCACGTCCCGCCTCGCCTTCAAGTGAAGGCCTCGGGATTTCTCGCTGCAAATGATCCACTGACGGATTTTGCCGGAGAAATTATCGTTCACGCGGATTCCCTGTTCATGGCGCGCTTTCCCGATCCGTTCCCGGCCGCCGGCAACGTTGCTCTTTCCGCTTCCTATCAGACCTCGCCGGACTCATTGCACCTTCAAGCGAATCTTTCGTCTTCCGCCATTGGGAAAGTGGTTGCCGGAGCGACGATTCCCTTCCCTCCCGACAGCATCGCCGGTCACGGGGAAATCCGTTTCCACGAGATCTCCCTCAGTCCGCTCTTGCACATCGAGGAACCTACGCGGCTGAACGGACACCTCCGCTTTCACAAGAAGGCCATGCCGGATCCAATCAGCGGCTGGGTCGCTCATGCAAACTTCACGGATTGCCGCTATGGAACGTACGAGCTACCCCACGCGGAAGTGACCGTTCACACGGCGGACTCGGTGGTTTTCGTCTCCAGCTTCCTTGAAACGGGCTTCGGCCGGCTGCGCATCAGCGGAGATTCGCACGGATTGGATACTGCGACAATGGAGGTGGCGGGAGATATCCAATTCGACCGGCTTCGGCTGCAGCATTTCATCGAGACGATTCCCGATACACTCTCTCCGCTTTCGGGTTCGCTGCGAGTGCGAAGCCGGGGGCTGAATTTGGAAACGATTCGGGCCGAGTACAGCCTGATTCTCGACACCGTTCGCCTCGGCCGCCACGAAATTGCCGCCCTCTCCGCCAGCGGTCGCTTGCAAGGCGATTCGCTCATGGTGGATACGTTGCGGACCGCGCTTGCCGGCGGAACCGCTGACGGAAGAATATTCGCTCGCCGGGGGCGAGAATTGGCCTATGAAGCCCGAATCGAGTTCCCGGACCTGAATTCGCTTCGCCCATTTGCCGAGAGCTTCGTGGAACTTCCGGACACACTGTCGGGATCGTTTTCTTTGGACGCGCGCGGCACGGGCAGCCTGACGGGAGATTCCCTGTCCGCTCTTTCGCTGCAAGGGAACGTTCGACTGGATTCGCTTCACTATGATGAACTCGCGGTTCATCGGGTTCGCCTGCGAATCACCGAGGGAGACTTGGATAGCTTGACCTTCCGCGGCGCGCTGCTGCTCAGCGGCCTGTCCGCTGCGAATCAAACGGTGGACTCGGTCTCGCTGCTCTTCGACGGCACACCGGGACACGCGCGGGTTAATGCCCGCCTGTGGGCGCGCGCCGACAGTCTGAAATTGGCTGCGAGCTTCGAAGCGATTCGTTCGGGGGCGGATCTGACTCTCACGATTGACGATCTGAACGTGGAAGCGTTCGGGATTGCCGCTCGCTCGGAAGGCACGACGACGCTGACTCTTTCGGAGCGCCGCGCCGAAATTGACTGGCTGCAACTCCGCTCACCCGTGGGCATCCTGCGCGCCAGCGGCTATCTGCAGCGGCAAGGCGAGCAAGATATGGTGTTGGAGCTGTCCGGCCTGCGCTCGGGCGAATTGGCGCGAATCCTGAAGCAGCCCCTTCCCGAAAGCCGGGTCAACGTGCGAGTGCAGGTGACGGGACCCGACACGGCCATCGTGGGCGACCTCCACCTCTCGGCGGATAGCGTGTCGCTGGACGGATCGCCGTTGGCCGATGAGTTTGTGTTGCGCGCCACCGTGGATCGCCTGCAAACGACGACCAGCGGTTTCGTCATTTGGCTGGGCGACACGCTGACGGTTTTCTCGGGACGGCTGCCCGCCCGTATCTCAGTGGAAGACGGATTCATTCTGGCCGACAGTCTGCCCATGTCCGGCAACATGCGGATTCTCGAGCAGCCGCTTGCCAAACTGAATTCCTATCTCCCGTTCGGAATGGAATTCGGCGGATTTCTGTCGGGCGATCTCACGTTCAGCGGCACGCCCGCGTCCCCCGACTGGTCGGGAACTTTCGGCGTGAGAAACGGGAAATATCACGATGCGCGCGTGGGAGTGGACTATCGCGATCTTACCATCACCGGAAGTCTGGATCGGGATACGTTGCGAATCTCCCGTTTCGACGCACGGTCGGGAGGAACGCTCTCGGGCAGCGGACAAGCCGTCATGGCTTTTCCCTTGCCGCAAGAACTTCAGATCGAATTGAAGTTCGACAACTTCGAGGCGCTGAACGGCCCGCAGCTCAGCGTGCGCGCAACCGGCGACGTCTCCATAAGCGGGCCATTGAATCGCTTGCATGCACGGGGGCAAGTGCAAACCGATCAGGTACTCTACCGGATCACGCAGACCACCACCAAGACCATCGAAGAAATTGATCTGGCGGCCGAGCTGGCCAAGTTGCGCGGCGACACGGTAAAGCCCTCGTTTTTGCTCGCGGAACTCTACACTCCGATGTCCCATGAACTGGTCGTGGACGTACCCGGAAACTGCTGGATGCGTGGCAGCGGGGTCAATATCGAGCTCACCGGCAGACTGTGGCTGATCAAAGAACGCGGCTACGACCCCTCGATTGCCGGAGAAATCCTCGTGCGCGAAGGGCGCGTTCAATTCCTGGGACGAACGTTGCGCGTGGACGAAGGAGTCGTTCGCTATGAAGGCCCGCTCGATAATCCGACTCTGGATATCACCGCCACCAGTCCGCAACTGGAAGCGCAGGGAACGAAAGTCCAGGTGAAAATCACCGGCCCGCTGTCGCGAACGCAGGTGGAACTCAGCGGCACCGATCCCGACGGCCAAGCCATGACCCCCGATCAGGTCGTCGTCGCGCTGCTTATGGGACGCTGGCGCGCCGGAGGATCGGGCGTGGGGCTCGGGCCGACCGGTTCCGTTGTCGAAGGAGCCGCCGCCACCGCCGCCACCAGTCAACTTTCAGGTCTCATCAGTCAGTGGGCCGGTCTCGACGTGTTCGAGTATCATCCCGGAGAAGGCGGCCTCAGCAATCTGTCCGGTGGTTCGCTGGAGGTCGGAACCTATGTCACCGACCGACTGTTTATCCGCGTCGTGCAACCGGTGGAACAAACGCAAACCGGTCAGGAGGTTTCCGTCGAGTACCGTCTGCTCGACTGGTTGAAGCTGCGCGCTCAGCAAAACGGAAGCACCGGCTCGGCGTTCGATCTGCTGATGCAAATAGACTGGAGATAGATGCGTTCTCTTATCGCCCTACTGTTGCTCCTGTCCGCCGCAACTCTCCGCGCCGCCGAGCCGATCGTCGTCACCGCCATCGAAACCACCGGGAACGTTCGCACCCACGAATGGGTTCTTGAGCGCGAATTGTTCTTCGACGTGGGCGATACGATTTCCGCGACCGGTCTGACCCAGGCTGAAAAGCGACTTCGCAATTACCTCTTCCTGAACTCGGCTCGTGTGCACTCCGACACTCTGGGTCGGGTATCGGTGGACGTGAACGAAGCGTGGCCGATCTTTCCGCTTCTCAGCGTAGCCTTCACCGAGGGAACGTTTTCGGAAGTCGTTAAAGATCCCGCCACGTTTTTCGACAAGACAAGCGTGTTCGCGGGAGCCGGTCATCTGAACTACCGGGGGACGGGCAGTCAGTTTCTGGCCTACGGTCAGTTCGGAGCATCGGAGGGATTCGCGTTTGTTTACAAAACTCGCTGGTTGGCTCCGCATTTGCCGCTGGCCGTGCGCGCTGGACTCGAAAACTTGCGTCTCTTAGATCGTCAATGGGCCGTGAAAGACACCACAACCTATCTCCGCTCGATCCTCTATGAGCTCGACGTGTCCCGCCGGGCGGGAGCTTCGTTCCGTCCGGGTTTCCTGACCGCCTATCAAAGAGTGGATAAGGAACTGCCCTCCCCCGGCGAACGCGCCACAGCCCAGACGGTGTGGCTGACTCCCTACGTGGTGCTCGACCATCGGGACCTGGAATGGTATCCGTCGCGCGGTTCATATGCGCGGCTCACCGTGAACGCGGTAACGGGCGACGAGCGATTCATGCGTTCCCAATATGATCTGCGCGGCTATTTGCCGCTTCAAAGTGGAAAACGTCCGCCGGTTCTCGCGCTGCGCTTCCATGCCGCGACCGCCACCTCGAGTACGCCGGGCTGGGCGGGATACTACACCGGTTTCGCCACGGTGCTCCGCGGCTATACGGGCGTGAAGAGTCTCTCGAAAGACTATCTGAAAGGTGACGCCGAGCTGCGATTTCCGTTGACCCGCGAGTCCACCTACGACGTACGTTTCCTGGGCCGTTATGGTCAGCACTGGCCGTTCGGAATCTACGGAATGTTGTTTGTTCAAAGGGTCGAACTTCAATACGAAGGAACTCGCGACGAACGGGCGGCGGCGGGCGGCGGACTCTACTTCCGTGTGCCTTACGTTCAGATCATCGAAGCAACGGCGGCCGTGAATCGCGACGGCAAGTTTGAGGTAGCGCTCGCCACCGGTGTCAATTTCTGACCAGCGGGATGTTCATGTACTCTACGTTGCGAAAGATTCTCTTCCTCCGAGATCCCGAGTCGGCGCATGAATCGGCATTGCGCTCGCTCACGCTGCTTCAGTCATGCCCGACCGGCCGCGCGATATTGCGACGCACGGCGGGAAACGTTCCCGACGCGCCGTGCGAGCTCATGGGCTTGCGCTTTCGTCATCGAATCGGTCTGGCCGCCGGCTTCGACAAGGACGCTCGCTGCGTGCTTGCGCTCCAGGAGTTGGGATTCGCCTTCGTCGAGGTGGGCACGGTCACTCCCCGACCGCAACCGGGCAATCCGCGGCCGCGGCTGTGGCGCTTCCCCGAAGCGGAAGCGCTGGTCAACGCGATGGGATTCCCGGGCGAAGGAATGGAACGGGTGGGCGTGAGACTTCGACGGCTCCGCGAGAGCGGAAAGCTGCGAATTCCCATCGGTATCAATCTGGGCAAGAACGCCGACACGCCGCCGGAAGAAATCACCAGCGACTACCTGAAGGTGTTCCGTCACCTCGACGAACTGGGCGATTACTTCGTGGTGAACGTGTCGTCTCCCAACACCGCCGGTCTCCGCGATCTTCAAGCCGTCGAGCGCTTGCGGCCGCTGCTCGAGGCGCTGACCGAGATGAACGCCTGGCGACTCAAGAAGCCGCTGCTCGTCAAGATCGCTCCCGATCTGGCCGACGATGACGCGGCCGCCGTCGGCAGACTCGTCCGCGATCTGAAACTCGCCGGTATCGTGGCCGGCAACACGACGATCCGGCGCGATCTCGTTTCGCGTGCTGCATCGTTGGATCGCGGCGGACTTTCCGGGGCACCGCAATTCCCGCGAACGCTGCAGGTACTCGCAATTCTGCGGGGGCAATTGACCGACCGTCAGGTTCTGATCGCGGCCGGGGGCATATCCGCTGCCGAACGCGTTCAACAATGTTTGCGGCTGGGCGCGAATCTTGTCCAGGTCTATACTCCCTTCATCTATCTCGGCCCGCGCTGCGTAAGCAAACTGCTCGCATAGATCACTGTCTTTCTCGACACGACACGAAGGCCGGATCGAATGACCCGGCCTTTGTGTTTTCGTATCTGACGCGAATCAGATTTTTCCGGTTTTTGCGAGCAACACCTCGAATTCGCCCACCAGTTCCGAGAATTTCTGCATGGTGGCTTCCACGGGCGCGGGGGAAGTCAAATCCACACCCGCCTTTTGCAGCAGCGCGATCGGGTAATCGGAGGAGCCGCTGGAGAGGAAGCCGATGAACTTGGCCGTCGCTCCTTTCTCCCCTTTCTGCACTTTCTGCAGCAGCGCTTGTGAAGCGCACATCGCCGTCGCGTACTTGTAGACGTAGTAGTTGCGGTAAAAGTGCGGAATGCGCGACCACGTGTACTCGTAAGCCTCGTCATACGCCACCGCATCGCCGTAGTAGTCGTGCACGGTTTCGATGTACATCTGGCCGAGCCGCTCGGCGGTGAGGGGTTCGCCGGCCTCGACGGCGCGGTGCATCTTGAGCTCGAAATCGGCAAACATCGTCTGCACGATCACGGTGCCGCGGATGTTGTCAATGTACTGATTGACGAGCGCAAGTTTCTTCTGGGGATCCTTCTCTTTTTTGAGAAGATGATCCATCAGCATTCCCTCGTTGAACGTGGATGCCACCTCGGCCGAGAAGAGCGGATAGTCCGCATAGATGTAGGGTTGATGCTTGTGACTCAGCCACGTGTGCATGCAATGGCCGATCTCGTGCGTCGTCGTGAACATGTCGTCCATGGTGTCGTTGTAGTTGAGGAGCATGTACGGGTGGCTGAGATAGCTGCCCGTGGAATAGGCCCCCGCCTGCTTGCCCTTGTTCTCATAGACGTCCACCCAGCCGCCCTTGAAACCGGCGGTCATCGGATCCACATACTCCTTGCCCATCGCGGTCAACGATTTGGTGATGGTGGCCACCGCTTCGTCATACGGGACTTTGGTATCCAGGTCGGGAATGATAACGGCCGACATGTCGTAAAGATGAAGCGTATCCAATCCGAGGGCGCGTCGTCGCAGGTCGCAGTATCTTTGCAGTACGCGGGCGTGCCGCTTGACCGTGGCAATCAGGTTGAGATAGACCGTTGTATCCACGTTGTCGCCGTCGAGGGAAGCATGGAGAGAAGAATTGTAGCCGCGCGCTCGGGAATAAAATACATCTCCCGCCATATTACCGCTCATCAGGGCGGCCGACGTATTCTTGAACTTCCCGTAGGTTTCGAGCATCCCCAGCGCGGCGCTCCGGCGAACGTCCTTGTTTGAGCTCATCAGCAGCGAGGACATGCGGCCTTCCGAGAGTTCCACGTCGTTGCCGTTTTCGTCCTTAATGGTCGGGAACTGCAAATCGGTGTTGCAGAGGGACGTGTGAGCCGAATACGGACTCCGCGAGACGTTGGCCGACATCGCCAGAATCCGCTCTTCGGCCGGACTCAACGTGTACTTCCGCGTGCGGAGCGCGTCGTCAATGTAATGCGTATAGACTTTGAGTTCGGGTGTCTGCCGATACCACTCCGCGAATTTCGCATCGGGAATGGAAACGAGCTCGGGCGTGAACCACGACACGGCTTCGCCGAACTGCGCGAGCAAGACCTGCATTCGCTCCTGATATCCGGCGTACTTCTGATTCCGGGTGTCCTGATCGTAAGCCATGCTGGCATAAACGAAAGCGTTTTCCAAATCCTGAAGAACTTTTTCATAGTCGCGGAAGAAGGCGAGGAGCTCGCCGGGGGACGCGCTGATCTTGCCCTCGAAGTTCTTCAGCTTGGGAATGGACGAATCGAGTCGGTCGGCCGCGGCTTCCCAATCCGCGTCGGACTTGTACATGGCGGTGAGATCCCATTTGTAGTTGTCGGAGATCTCGCTTCGCTCTTTGACGGCTCCGGTTTGGGCAATGGCCACGGTGCCCGAGCCGAACAACATCGCGGCTAACAGCATCATGGCCGCTACGATGAACAACCTTCTTCCAAGAAGTGTCTGCATGGTTTGTCTCCTGCTCTGTGAACCAAGTGGTGCGAATCTTCGTTGCGTCAGGGACGTAGGGGAACAGGGGTGACGCCACAACTACCTCATGTGAGCCGTAAAGAAGGGAAAAGTTGCACACAGGGTATGAGATTTAATTTCAGGTTACGATGAGACTTAGTCGGCTATTGGGCGACTGCACTTGACAAACCATGGGGGGCGGGCTATATTTCAGGGCAGAAGGGATTCCGTGTCTTCTCACCGAAGGGCGGCACCATGATCCGACAGTGGTCAGGATGTTGGCGACGGGAAGTCTGCGCGGACAATACAACAAACCAGAAATTGAAGGCCTTGCTGCATGGGTTGTGGCAGGGCTCCATTCATTGTTTGCAGGACTAATGATAAAGCTCACAAGACAGACCGCTCTATTTATAGTGCTGCCCATCGTTGTTTCGGTAGCTTCAGCCCAAGAGTGGGAGGAGTACCGATTGACGCGCTCGACTGATTACCGAGGCGTAACCCAGTTGAGCGCCGTGAGTGATTCCCTTGGGAATATCCACATTTATTTTGTAGATGTATTATCCGTGGAAAACCCAACCGAAATCCCGCAATACTACATGCGGGTTTCCCCGTATGGACAGATTCTCACTGACACGATTCGGCCAAGTCCACCTGACTCACGAACCTTCGCTTGCCAGACGTCCGCAGTCGGTGATGGGGCAGGACGCTCATGGGTGGTGTGGTCAGACTGGAACGAGCAGTTTCCTTACAGGCGCGGTCTCTATTTAGCCGAGCGTGGAATCAACGGAGAAGAACTCCTCCCCACAACGCTGTTGGGTTGGGGGAGCGGTAGTGGGCCACCCGATTACCAACTGGATGCAGTCTTGCGTAGCGAAGATGAGACCATTCATATCGTTCGGATGTCTTTTCCTTTTGTATATAATCGTGTCTCAGGTCAAGGTGACACTTTATTGTGGAATGTACCGATTCCATCCGTGCCCTATGGTCAACGGCCGGACGTAGCATTGGCTCCCGATGGAGCGGTGTGGGCATCCATACGCAACAGCGATCTGTCGGGTGGTGGGACGGACGCGGTTTTCCTTCGTTTCAACGAAGATGGAACCCAACAGGACTACTACCCCTTCCCGCGCCTGCCGCACGAACGATGGGAAGCATACGATTTCGTGATTGACAGCCGCCACAATTTTCACTGCCTGATGTATTGCGACACTGTGCAGCTTGCCTACTGCAAGCTGGACTCGTCGTTGCAGCAAGTTGCCTGGAGGGTACTTCGACGCGAACCGTCGGACATCCGCGCGACCTTGGCAACGGATTCCATCGGGAACTGCTTGGTAACATGGAGTCAGAATGCGGGCGCAGCGATCTACTGGGCGTATTTGGATACTTTCGGGGCTTGGTTGGTTCCCCCCTCGACGCTCCGATCAGGAGTCCAATTGGGTGATACGCCGTCTCTCCTCCCTTATCCTGGCGGGCGTTGGGCGATGGTGTGGGGCGTGATTCTGGTGGGCGAGGAATCCCGTGGAGATCTGTTTCTATATACCTATGGCTTCCCGCCAAGTCGCGTGTTCGACGATGATCGCGGCAAACCCGCTGAAACCGCCCTGTCGTATCCGAATCCGTTCAACTCGACGACGACCTTCTTCTTCGCCTTGCCGCGTACTTCTCCGGTGAGGCTGTCCGTATTCAACACGCTCGGGCAGCGCGTACGGCAAGTGAACCTCGGGTGGCTTGACGTGGGAGAACACCGCTACGTGTTCGAGGCGAGCGGGCTGCCATCGGGAGTTTATTTGGCGCGTATCGAAGCGGCAGGAAAGGCGGAGATGAGGAAGATGGTGCTGCTGAGGTGAAAAGCGGAAAGGAGATTCTGGACGCCCGCGCTGTCCTTTTCCGATCGGCAAGTACGTGGATTGGCGCGCGGTGTCCAGAATGACCGGCGGGGGAGTTCCGGGCGGGATTATGTCCCGGCTCGGCGAACCTTCGCGGTTGTCATTCTGAACGAAGTGAAGAATCTCAGCCTACTTGCCGGACTTCGGTTTGTCCGGTCGGAGCAGGGGAGCGGAGATTCTTCGGGCCGCTTCGCAGTTATGGGTGTAGCACAAGAGGAAAAGCGGCCCTCAGAATGACATTTCAGTTGCAGAAGGGATTTTGGGTACAGATCGGTGAGAAGGCCGGATCGAATGATCCGGCCTTCTCGTTTGAGAGATTTAGCGGTCAGATTCGACCGGTTTGTTTGAGGAGTTTCTCCATTTCGTTCACCAGCTCGGCGAACTTCTTCATGGTGGCCTCGACCGGAGCGGGTTTCGTGAGATCCACTCCCGCGTCTTTCAGCAGATCAATCGGATATTTCGAGGAACCCGAGGAAAGGAAGTTGACGAATTTTTCGCGCGCGCCTTTCTCCTTCTTGAGCACTTTCTGCGAGAGCGCCTGCGACGCACAGAACGAAGTGGCATACTTGTACACGTAGAAATTGCGGTAGAAATGCGGAATGCGAATCCACGTGTAGCCGTATTCGTCCTCGATGGCCATGCTGTTGCCATAATAGTCGCGTAACGTTTCCAGATAGAGCGTGGAGAGGTTCTCGGCGGTAAGCGGCTCGCCGGCTTCGGCGGCGCGGTTCATGCGATGCTCGAAATCGGCGAACATCACCTGCGTGATGACCGTGCCGCGAATGTTGTCTATGTACTGGTTGATCAGATAGAGCCGCTTGGCGGGATCCTTCTCTTTTTTGAGGAGATGATCCATGAGCAGCGCTTCATTGAAGGTGGACGCCACCTCGGCCACGAACAACGTGTAGCCCGCATAGACGTAGGGTTGGTACTTGTTGCTGTGCCAGGTGTGCATGGCATGTCCCATCTCGTGGGCCACCATGAACATGTCGTCCATCATGTCGGTGTAGTTCAGGAAGAGATAGGGATGACTCAGGTAGGTTCCCCACGAATAGGCTCCCGAACGTTTGCCGGCGTTCTCGTAGACGTCCACCCAGCCGCTATGGAAGCCGTTGTCCATCGCCGTCACGTAGTCCTTGCCCAGCGGAGTCATCGCTTCGATTAGCGTGGCCACCGCCTTATCGTAGGGAACCTCCATCCGCGTCTCGGGAATCAGCGGAACGTACATATCGTAGCTGTGAATGGTGTCGAGTTTCATCGCCCGGCGGCGCAGGTCCACGTACTTCTGCAGAGACCCGACGTTGCCACGAACCGTTTCGATGAGATTCAGGTACACGGTCGTGTCAATGTTGTCGGCATCCAGCGAAGCATGCAGGGAGGAATTGTAGCCGCGAGCGCGGGAATAGAACATGTTCTTCGACACGTTTCCGGTCATCAGCGCCGAGGCGGTGTTCTTGACCTTGCCGTAGGTTCCGAGCAGAGCCATGGCGGCATTGCGGCGAACGGCGGGATCGGAACTCTCATACAACGACCGCATGCGCGCTTCCGAGATTTCGACGTCGTTTCCCTCGGCGTCCTTGATGGTCGGGAATTCGAGATCGGCTTCGCGGAGCGCGACGTTGGCGCTGCCGGGCGTGCGGGCCAGATTGCCGGCCAGGGCCAGCAGGCGTTCTTCGGCCGGACTCAGAGTATGCTGGCGCGTGCGCAGTTCATCGTCAATGTACTGCCGGTAGAGTTTCAAGTCGGGCGCGTCCTGATACCACTTCTCGAACGTGGCATCGGGAACGGAAACCAATTCCGGCGAGAACCACGACGTGGCTTCGGAGAATTGCGTGGACAGCGAGGAGACGCGCTCCTGCATGGCGGTGTACTTGTCCACGCGGGTATCCTGATCGTAGGCCATATGCGCGTAGACGAAAACGTTTTCCAGCTTCTTATCGGTCTCTTCCGATGCTCGGAAATAGGCCAGAAGTTGCTCGGGGGATTGACCGATCTTGCCTTCGTATTCGCGCAGCGCGGGGAGCATGGCCTCGACCGCCGCGACGTCGGCCTCCCAAGCGGCTTCCGAGGGATACATGGCGGTGAGATCCCATTGGTACTTGCCGTCAATCTCGCCGCGTTCTTTGACCTGTCCTGTTTGCGCTACGGCGGACGCGGCAATCAGAAACACGCCGATCAGCAGGAAGATGACACTACGTTGAAAAGCAGGCTGCATAGCTGTCTCCTGAGAAGAGGGGGAAATATTTTTTGACCAAACGAACTTCGTTAGGTGATGAAAACGCTGAAAGGCTGAAACGCTGAAAGGCTGAAAAAATGGGAAAGGCTTGGCAAATATGAAGAACGGCTGAAAGCGGAAAGCTGAGAAACAAGAGTGGTAGCAAATTAAGATAGTCGGTTACAGCGGAAAGTCAAGGGAAATTGAGAATATGTTCAAATGCCGGGAAAGGCAATTGTTGGGCGGGATTGGCATTGGAGATAGGGGGCGGTCGTTTTAGGAGAGGAGGCCGGCAAACTGCCGTTTGCATCTACATGGGCAGGTCAGAGACCTGCGGCTACGAGAGTCAAAAATTGGCGGGCACGGCATGCCGTGCCCCTACATGGAATATGCGATCGTTGTTATTTCAGCAGCACCATCTTTCGCGTTTGGATGAAGTCATCCGTTTGAAGGCGATAGAGATAAACGCCTGAGGCCAAGCCCGAGCCGTCGAAAGAGATTGTGTGAGTGCCAGCGGGTTGAACTTCGTCCGCGAGAGTTGCGATTTCTTCGCCGAGGAGATTGAAGACGGTCAACGCCACGTGGCTGGATTTCGGGAGAGTGTAGGTGATCTGCGTGGACGGATTGAAGGGATTGGGGAAGTTGGAAAGGATGAAGGATGAGGGATGAAGGATGAAGCGTTCATCGGCTTCCATGGGGTCGGGGCCGGTCTTCACGAGATAGAAATCACCCTCGTCTGTATCAAGAGAAAAGGTGCTTCCCGCAAAGATATAGCCAGCATCGGCAGTCTGCTGAACGGAATTGCCGTAATCCCAGTTGTTCCCCCCGTAAGTGCGCGTCCAGAGGGTATCCCCTCGACTATTGGTCTTCACCACATAGAAGTCGGAGAAGCCTGCACCGAAAGAATCGGTCCATCCAGCCACGACATAGCCACCGTCAGTGGCCTGCTGAACGGAACAAGCCTCATCCCGGCCGGTTCCCCCATACGAATGCGTCCACAGTGTGTCGCCAAAGCTATTTGTTCTCACCAGATAGAAATCAGCCCAGCCCGCACCGAAAGATTGGGTGTATCCCGCTACAATATAGCCTCCGTCGGTGGTCTGCTGAACGGAATTGGCGCAATCCCAGCTACTCCCTCCAAAGGTGCGCGTCCATAGCGTGTCGCCGAGGCTATCGGTCTTCACCAGATAGAAATCACCTCCGCCCGCACCGAAAGACTCAGTGCTTCCCGCTATGATGTAACCGCCATCGGCCGTCTGATGAACGGAAAGGGCGTCATCCCAGTCGCTTCCGCCATAGGTGCGCGTCCACATTGTATCCCCTTGGCTATTCGTCTTCACCAGATAGAAATCATGGCTGCCCGCACCGAAAGAAGCTGCCCCTCCCGCCACGATATAGCCTCGGTCGGTAGTCTGCTGAACGGACCAAGCCCTATCATCGCTGCCTCCCCCATAGGCGCGCGTCCACATTGTATCCCCTTGGCCATTCGTCTTCACCAAATAGAAATCATAGGAACTCGTAACGAAGGACAGCGTGAATCCTGCCAGGACATAGCCGTCATCGGTGGTTTGCTGAACGGAAAAGGCCACATTGGTGATACCCGCGCCATATGTACGCGTCCAGAGTGTGTCGCCTGAGCCATTCGTTTTCACCAAATAGAACTCGCCATCGCTATTATTGAAAGAAGTGGTAACTCCCGCTATGATGTAGCCTCCGTCGGTCGTCTGTTGAACGGAGTAAGCCCCTTCATCGCGGTCTCCCCCATAGGTACGCGTCCAGAGGGTGTCGGGATTGGGTTGGGCGTGGGTGGTGAGGAAGAAGGATAACGTGAGAATGAGGGCGGTGATTGTTTTCATGGTGTAGTCTCCCCGGTTGGTTCAAGCATAATATATGCTCGAATGCCGCGATTGTCAATGGTACGGGCGGGAGCGACAGTGCGTATGCGAGGCAATGGCCCCCCCTTGTATTCCCCCCAAATGGGAGATTTGGGGGGAACAGCGGGCACGGCATGCCGTGCCCCTACCGTGAGATCAAACCGATTCGAATCGTTCAAGAAGGCGGGCACGATAAATCGGCCCCTACGATTCGGGAAGCGGGCGCATCGCCATGCGCCCCTACAGTCAAACTGCCGTTTGCATCTACAGCAGGCAAGTCAGAGACCTGCGCTACGGGGTTGGTTGTTTAGAGGCGGAGTTGGCGGTCGAGGAACTGGAGGGTGATCCGCCAGGCGGCGGCAGTAGCGGTGCCGCTGAAGTCCACCCCGTAGCCGGGATCGGAGAAGCGCCGCCCGGCCAGTTGGATGCTATTTTCCACGCGCACGCCCGCCTGTGTCAGCGAACCCACAATGGCCGTGATCTCGGGATGGGGATTCTGAACGTTGGAATCTCCGAACACCAAGAGAACGGGAGCGGAGATGCGCGGGAGAAGTTCTTCGGGAGGTGCGGACGACGGATGCCAAGCCACGCAACCTTTCAGACGAGGATCGGTGGTGGCCAGACGAAGGGCCGCCGTGCCGCCGTATCCCAGTCCCCAGACGGCGATGCGCGCGGGATTCACGTCCTTACGCGTTCGCAAATGAGCGAGTCCGCGATTCACGGCATCCAACGCATCTTCTTCCTTGACGAGCGCCATGAAGCGGGCAGCTTCGGTCAAGTCCGACGTGACTTCACCGCGGAACATGTCCACTGCCAAAGCCACGTAGCCGCGAGCGGCCAGCGAATCGCAGAAGGCGCGCGCGTTTCGGCTCATCCCGAAACCGTCGTGCAGCACGAGGACGGCTGGCTGTGGTCCCTGCCGGTCGGGCCGGGCCAGATAGCCACCGGGATAGTCGGTCAGATAACTCTCGAGCCTCGAAAGACGATTGTCCCACCACGACTCAACCGATTGTCGCAGCCGCCGCGCAGCCCGGTCAGTGCCGGGCACGTCATGACGAATGGTGATCCGAGTATCTTTGCCCTCGGCCGCGAAGGTGATTTCGGCGGTGGTGGCTTTTTCGTCCCGAATCCACGAAAAGCGGAGAAGAGTGCCGCGGTCGGTGATTTCGTAGAGTCCCTCGTCCATCCGGCCGTCGGAATAGGAGAGTCGCCACGCGCCTCCCGGACGGACGTCGCTGGTGACACCCACACCTTCATTCCACTGACGCATTTGCCATTCGACGGTCAAAGCCGCGAACGCCTGATAGGGCGAGGCGGGAACCACCCGCTCGCGGGTCACCGTCTCGGCGGCCTGCGCGATTCCCAGAAAGACCAAAATAACGGACAGGAACAGTGCGGATCGGATCGGCATGGCTTCCTCCTTGTTCAGAGTAGCAACCGATGCAATATACGCAATGCGGGAATAAAATGGAAGGCGGGGCGCTATAAAATGAGTTCGAGAAGGGCCGACTGTTCGGCGGAAAGATCCAGCGTCTTGGGAGTGATCTTCCGTCCATTCGCATCGCGCATGAGGACCAGGATGGGCTGATGGGGTTTGTCGTCGTTGGGTTTCATCACCACTCCCTGTGTTCCAATCAGGAGATGACTGGAGCACTCGACGATCCGAACCATCGAGCCGGTGGGGAATATGCAGATCACTTGCGCCAGAAGAGCCACCACCTCGCTGTTGAACACGGTTTTCGATTCGCGGGCCAGTTCACGCAGGGCTTGTTCCGGACTCAAGGGCACACCCGACCGTCCGGAGATGAGATTGTCATAGGCGTCGGCGGCAGCGATGATCTCGGCAAAGGGAAAGATATATTGACGAGCATCGTGGCCGTTCAGATAGGGCTTACTGTTGCGGCCCTGCAGTCCGCCCGGATAGCCCAGTCCATCCTGCCGTTCGTGGTGATGAAGGATGGCCGTCTGAGCCATGAACAGGCGGTCGGTGCTGTTGGCGAGCAGCAGCTTGCCCAAGAGCGGATGTTCGCGCAGGGCGGCGCGGTCGGCCTCGGTATAGTCGGCGGGAGACTTTTCGAGCAACTCGGACAGGGCAAGTTTTCCGAGGTCGTGTAGAAAGGCTCCCGTTCCCAACTCGAGCAGGTCGCGCCGGCTGTACATGAGCCGTCGGCCGGCCATCAGCGCAATCAGCGCGGTGTCCAACGCGTGTTCGGTGTTATATCCCACGCGACTCTTAATGAGGAGCTGGTTGAGCACCTGGGCGCTGGAGTCGAGGATTTCGTCCACGATGGACGTGATTTCTCCGGACACCTGTTCGACGTTCACCACGTTGCGGTACTCGGCGCCGCGCTTGACGACCATGTGCAACTTGTCGGGCGGCACGTCCGGGCGAAGCGACACCGCCTCGACCACGCGATCCATCGTGTAACTGAACGCCTGCACCGCGCGGCTGCACGTCTCCTCGGAGACCACCTCTTCGGGGATGATGTCGTCGGTTCCGTCTTCGTGGATGTAGACGGCCGATCGGCCGGTGGACACCAGCCGTTTGAGGACTTCGCTGTCGAGGGCAAATCCGGCACGGAGGAGCAGACGGCCTTTTTCATCGAAAAGCGACTTGCCCAGTTCCATTCCGGGCTGAAGATCGCTGACCGAGCAGATTCTCATAGCTGCGCCTCTCCGCCTCCCGGTCGGCTGAAAACGAGTACCACATAGCGAACTTCGCCGGCTCGGATGAGGGGCAGGATCTCAATCACCGCCGGTATTCCGTGCGGATCGGCACCGATTTGACAGGCGCGAAGCGCGGTGCAGGCCACCTGAGCAAATGCCTCACACACTGCATGGGACAGGAAGTAGCGGATATGCGGACGGCCGTAGTCGGACGGACGGAGACCGTAGTCTTCCATCATGGCTCGATTGCGGTAAATGACGTCGCCATCCACGGTCGAGACCACCAGACCTTGCGGCAGGGCATCCACCACCTCTCCCAGAAACTCGTTCTGCTCGGCCACCAGCACCTGCTGATAGGCTCGATGTTCGATCATCTTCTCCAAATCGTGGACGTACTGCGCCAGAGTCCCGGCATCGGGTCCGCGCTGGCCGACGATCACCCGGTCTTTGTGGGATGACCAAACGCAGACCCACTCGTCGGTCTCGCCGGTCTCGCTCCGTTCGGGATACACGGTCAGGTAGTAGATATCGGTATCGGAATGGATGGTCTGGAGAAGCACCGGCTCGTCCACGACTTCGTTTCCCCCGGCGATTTTCGATTGGATGCTGTCCCAAGCAGAGGGAGAGGCAAAGCACTCGGCGAGCGAAGCCTTCGGATTGGACTTGGGACCAAGCAATTTGCCCGCGTTGTGATTGCGATAGACAATCGTTCCGCAAGGGAGAACGATCGTAATCGCAAACGGACCCTGACACAGCAGCGGTTGGGAAGTCGAGGACAATGGCACGAGACATTCCTTTGGTTTTCGCAAATCCTCCCAAGTGGGGGGAGCATGGTCAATTAAGAGCAAAACAGATACCATTTGAGAGGGAGGGAATCCGCACTGCCTGATTTCTGCCCGGCAACAATACCTGAGGCTTGGCCCGATTGTTGAAGTATTGGAGTAGCTTTTGGCCAGATCTTCGCTCAAATTCGGTTTCTGAAGGGCTGATTGTTCGCAACTTAGCATGAGAACATGTGACAAGCAGGCTCTTGTTCAGAGATGATTGACTACGAAATTCATGCACAGGATGCATCGGTTGCGTAGAAGTTAGTGGAGATTGCCTCACGAATTGCGCTATGTTGGGCTTGACTCTATAATAAGGTTTTTGTAAACTATAGAGATATGCTGGCCGAAGGTTACGTTGATTTGATCGCTTCTCGCCAAGCATCCTCGACCCCCAACTCGACAACAGAGCATACGGCAGCTGTCCGGACCAACGGGTGTCCAAGTCCCGATGGATAGCCGGCAGCCATCTGATTCACATGGAGATCGGAGACAATGCAGAGACCTTGCTTCAGCAACAGGATAAGCATCGCCGTTCTGGCGCTTGTTTTACTCGCCGGGATTTCCACGGTATTCGCCGACGACGCACGTCAATGGCGGCATGAAGGCGTTCCGGTACGGCAGGGACACCACATCGAGTGGTACCGGGCCGGCTACCGCAACGACGCCGGAAACACGATGATCGCCTGGTCCGACACGCGTTCGGGCGACCGCGACGTATACGTTCAGATCATTACTCCCAGCGGACAGCAGCTTCTCGATTCCTCGGGACGGCGGTTGGTGGACAATCATCCCTATCGGAAGGAAGATCCGGAAGTCGTCGCCGTCAATGGCGGATGGATCATCGCTTGGAATGAGTTCCGCAACGACAGCACGGGCGACGTCTATGCAATGAAACTCGACGAAAACGGCTACCTATGGTCGGGCTGGGATCCGATGGGCAACGTGGTGGACACTTTCTATCTTTCGGCGGTCAACGAGGTCAGTCTTCGCGCCGTCCATGATGGAGCCGGCGGCGCGATCATCGCCTGGGAAGACACGCGGCGAGATGATGGGGATATTTATGCCCAGCGAATTCTGTCCAATGGACAGCGGGGATGGGGGCAGGTTCTGGCCGTGACGGACACCGTCGGCGATCAGCTGGGCATCACGGCCGACACCGACGGCAGCGGCGGAATGGTGGTTGCCTGGAATGACAAGCGCCAAACGGTGAATCAGAACATCTATGTGGCGAAGATCACTCCCGACGGTCAGCTTCCGTGGGGGGGTGTGAATGGGACTCCGGTTTGCGAGGCGTCCGGCCGTCAGACCGATGTCAAGATCTGTCCGGATGGCTCGGGGGGCTGCTATCTGGCCTGGTCAGACTACCGGGGCGGACCCTTATCCGATCTGTATATTCAGCGAATCGCCTCAAACGGTCAGCCAGCGTGGACCGTTGACGGCATCGTGCTCTGCAACGCTCCGAATGAGCAGGACGGAGTTCGCGTGGCGGTGAGCGAGAACAACGACGTCCAAGACGGCTGCATCACCATCTGGCAGGACCGGCGAGTCAACGCTCACATTTACGAAGTCTATGTACAGAAGGTTTCTCCGAACGGCGCGATGCAGTGGGGTGCGAACGGACTTTTCGTGTGCGGCGATGCTCAACCGCCTGATGTGGGTTCTTCTCGGGTTGGGGGCCGACTGACCTCCGACCTGGCCGGCGGGCTGGTCTGCTCGTGGGAGGATACGCGCACGAGCACCATTATTGAGCAGAGCGATCTCTATGCGAGCCGGGTGCTCGCCGACGGCACGATTTCCTGGGGCGGTTTCTGTGGCATACCCGTGGCGATTGCGCCGAACCAACAGTTCGCTCCGCTGCTGCGACCGGACGATGGCGACGGGATCCTCGTGATCTATGATGACACGCAGCGCGGTTCGCAGAGCATACGCTACCAGAACCTCGACATCGCCACCGGCACTCACACGCTCGATCCTTTGCAGACGATTGCGGTCTTCGGTCTGGATGGTGACGCCACCAGTGTCCGCGCCATTGAGATGACGGCGGGACGAGTCGCCATTGTGTGGAAGGACACGCGATTCGTAACCGGCGGTTCGGGACTCTTCTATCAGATCCTGGACACGACCCATCGTGACGGGCGCTTCGAGCGAACCTTCAACGGCGACACCCTGGTTCCCGATAACGAGGGCTACGCCACCTACAATCAGTCGTCTCACCGGCTCTGTTCGGATGGGAATCAGGGTTTCTTCACAGCCTTCGAGGATCTGCGGGCGATTGACAAGAAGATTCGTCTCACCCGCGTAAACCGCGACGGCGATCTTGCTTGCCGCCGGGCGGCCGAGCTGGTGTACACCGACAGCCAATCTGCCGATCAAGTCAATCCGTACGTAACTCCCGACGGGATGGGTGGCTGCTACGTGGCGTGGTCAAACTATGATCTTGATTACCTTCTTAACGTGCACGTCATGCGGATGGACGCCAACTGTCAGCCGATGTGGACGGAGCCGGTCCGTCTCCCCGACAATGGCACGGATGATCTTGTTTTCGGAGCGGTGACGAGTACCGACCATTGCTGCATCGTGGTCTGGAAAACGGGGATTCCCGATGCGTTCGATATCATGGCGGCGCGGGTGTGCGGCGACGGATCGGTGGGTTCCATCGCCTGGTCCACGAGCGTGTGCAGCGCGATCAACTCCCAGGACTATCCGAACATTGTGGACGATGGGCAAGGCGGGGCCTACATCGCCTGGCAGGACCTGCGGACTCCGGTGCAGGACCTCGACATTTACATGCAGCGGGTGAACGCCGACGGTGACGCACTATGGCAGAGCAACGGAATCGTCATCGTCACCGATGCTCTGAACCAGGCGCTTCCCACTCTGGCCCGGACCACCCAGGGGGACGTGTATGTTGTATGGGAAGACTTCCGGACGGGGGTGGAGAAGAACCTGTACGGCCAGAAGGTTTCTCCGTCGGGCGCGCGTTTGTGGCCGGCGGCCGGTCGTCCTTTGTCCCGGGCAGACGGACCGCAGGAGAGCGTCGTGCTGCACGTCGAGTGGGCCGATGGTCTCTATGCGGCGTGGAGCGACAATCGCGGCTACTTCTACGCCGTGTACGGCACCCACATCAATGCTCTGGGAGTGGAAGCCGACCGCCATTGGGTGGATGAAATGGGCGGCAAGATCTGCGATGAGTATCAGAGTCAACGCTATCCGGCGATCGCCGACGACGGACATGGCGGTGTGATCTGCGCATGGGAAGACCTGCGCGCGTCGGGCAAGGAGCCGCTGTTCAACATCTATGCGAACTGGATCAACGACTACACGGTGGGCGTCCACGAACTCCCCTCGGCGGTTCTCCCGACTTCGGCCGAACTGGGACAGAACTATCCCAATCCGTTCAATCCGACGACGA
>JAHJDG010000021.1 GCA_018812265.1 bacterium
CAGATTGAACTTGTCAAGTTGTTTCGTTTGCTCCATGAAGAAGAAGTACCGGTCTTCTATCTCGGACACGGCTCCAACATTCTGGTGGCTGACGACGGTTTCGACGGTTTGGTCGTGCGCTCCGGCGGCGAGCTGGCAACGATCCGAGTGCATGGAAACGTTCTGCAGGCGGGACCGGCCGCACGACTACTCGATCTCACCGCATTTGCCGCCGCGGCAGGTCTGTCGGGGATGGAGACTCTCAGCGGGATTCCCGGCTCGGTGGGCGGCGGACTCTACATGAATGCGGGCGCCTATGGAGGGGAAATCGCGGATACCTTGCAGAGCGTGGACGTCCTGACCGAGAACAACGAAATCCAAACCGTGGCGCAAAGTGAAGTGGATTTCGGCTATCGGAGTGCACCCGCACTACAGGACAAGATCATTCTGACAAGCCGTTACTCTCTGGTAACAGGAGAGAAACCGCACATTTATTCGGAGATGCGACGGGTGTGGAAGCAACGTCGCGCGAAGCAACCCTTGGAGTTTCCCTCGGCCGGTTCCATTTTCAAGCGACCGCCGGGAGACTATGCGGGACGGCTGATTGAGGCAGTCGGCGGCAAAGGAACCCAAATCGGCGGAGCCATGGTGTCGTCCAAGCACGCCGGAATCTTCGTCAACACGGGCAATGCAACCGCCGCCGACGTGTGCGCGCTCGTGCGGGAGATTCGCAAACGAGTGTACGAGACGTTCCACGTCTTACTTGAACCGGAGGTGAAGCCCGTTGGCTTCGCGCAGGACCCCTTTGCCATCACGCAGTAGGGCCCGACGTCGAGTGAAGCGTGCGCGAATCGCCGTGGTAATCGCATTAGCGGCCGTGGCGGCGAGCTCACCCGTCTGGTATCCTTTGCTCGGTGAGTTTCTGTCGCAGGAACTGACCGGATTCAGCGAGTCGTTCCGCGTTCAGCAAGTTGTCGTCGTGGGAAATCGCTGGATTCCCGCCGACACCGTGATTTGTCTGGCCGATGTTCCGCTGGCCGCTCCGCTTCTGTCGTTGCCGGTGGCGGTCATCGAAAAGCGAGTCATGCAGCACGTGTGGGTGGAACGCGCTTCCGTCCGCCGTATGCCGCCTCACACGGTGAAAATCCTTATCACCGAGCGTGAACCCGTCGCGGCAATCCGTTCAGAGAACTTGCTGATCGCTACTCGCGACGGCATGGCCGTAGCACCGGTTTCAGATGATTGGGTGTGGGATCTCCCGTTGTTGACGGTCCCGAAATATGCCGTGCCGCCGGCCGGCATGCGTATTCATGACACCCAAGCTCGGAGTTTGCTTCATCAGATCGTTCTACTTCGCAGCGTGTCCCTCGACGCCTGGCGAAACTTGAATGAAATCCACTCTCAGGACGGCCAGATCGTGGCCAACTTCTCCGAGCCGCCGGTGGAGTTGCTGCTGAACGCGGAGACGAACGATTTGACTTGGTCCTATATCGCAAGATTCTTGAATCATGCACCGCGCTACGAGCTCAGCCGAGAATGCCGGCTGGACGCGCGTTTTCCGGGACGCATCATCGTGAAACGGCATTCCACGACAAACCGGGAGTCCGAAATCGGATGAGAAAGAATCCTGTCCACAACGACTTGCTCTGTGGCATTGACATCGGGACAACGAAAATCGCCACCGTGATCGCTCAATCCTCCGGCACGGATGACGTGCAACTCCTTGGCATCGGTTGCGTTCCCTCGCGCGGGCTTCGTCGCGGCGTGGTCATCAACCTCGAACAGACCAGCGAAGACATCGAGCAATCCCTGCAACAAGCCGAAGACATGGCCGGAGCGAGTGTGCACTCGGCGTACGTGGGGGTGGCCGGTGAACACATCAAGAGCATCAATTCGCGCGGTGCAATTCCGATCAGCAAGTCCCGCGGAATCCCCACCGGCGAGGTAACCCAACACGACGTGGATCACGTAGTGGACGCCGCGCGGGCCATCGCGCTGCCGATGGACCGCCGGATTCTTCACACTCTGCCGCAGGAGTACGCGGTGGACTCGGAACGCGGTATTCGCTCACCGATCGGCATGGCCGGAGTTCGCCTCGAAGCAACCGTGCATATCGTTACGTGCGCGATCTCCTCCGTGCAGAATATCCTCACCTGCTGCAAGCGCGCCGGACTTCTGGTGGCTGATCTTGTCCTTGAGCCGCTGGCGGCGGAAGCCAGCGTTCTGACGCGTGATGAAAAGGAACTTGGCGTCGTGCTGCTTGATTTCGGCGGCGGGACGACCGACCTTGCCATGTTCCATAACGGTTTCATCCGCCATACCGCCATCGTAGCCTGCGGCGGCGACTACATCACGCGCGACATCGCGGTGGGACTGCGCACGCCGATGGAGTCTGCCGAGCAAATCAAGATTCAGCATGGCGCCGCGCATCTGCGAGCCATCGGTCAAAACGAGTTTCTGGAAATCCCCGGTGTCGGCGGGCGCGAACCGCGCGAGATGAGCCGCTCGATGCTCGTTTCCATCATCGCTCCGCGCGTCGAAGAAATCCTGAATATGGCGCGGGATGAACTTTCGCGGTCGCGGACACTCGACTACTTGGGGGCTGGTCTGGTGCTGACCGGTGGCGGAGCTTCCATGCCGGGAATGTCGGAAATTGCTGAAGAGATATTTACGCTGCCGGTGAGAATCGGTTCACCCCGTGACTCGCTGACAGAGGACAGTCCCACACTCGGACCGAAATTCTCGACCGCCGTGGGATTGGTGCGCTATGCACAGCGGCAAGCGATCAACGGCGCGGCACAGATGAACGGTGGATCGAACTGGGCGAGACAAACCACCGGCCGTCTCAGGAATTGGCTACAAGGAGTATTCTAATAGAAAGGGAAAGGGAGAGGGAGATGGATTCGATGCGATTCCGTTTTGCAGAAGACATCGTCGGCAGCGCGAAGATGAAAGTCATCGGAGTCGGCGGCGCCGGCGGCAACGCGCTGAACTGCATGATTGAGGCCGGTCTGACTTCGGTGGATTTCATCGCCGTCAACACCGACGCCCAGGCGTTGCAGAACAACTGTTCCGCGCGAAAGATCCAGATTGGACGCGAAACGACGCGCGGCCTCGGAGCCGGCGCCAATCCCGACGTCGGGCGACAGGCGGTCAACGAGAGCCGGGATGACATCCGCACGGTGGTGGATGGAGCGGATATGATCTTCGTCACCGCCGGAATGGGCGGCGGTACCGGCACGGGAGCCGCACCGGTGGTGGCGCAAGTGGCGAAGGAATCCGGCGCGCTCACGGTGGGGATCGTCACCAAACCGTTCGCATTTGAGGGCCGGAAGCGACTTGCGATTGCCGAACGAGGCTTGGCGGAATTGAAGGAGCACGTGGATACGCTCATCGTCATCCCGAACCAGCGTCTCATTTCGCTCGTCGAACGCGACACCCGGCTGTTGGAAGCGTTCAAGCTCGCCGACAACGTCCTGCTTCAGGCGACGCGCGGCATTTCGGATTTGATCGCCATTCCGGGAATCGTCAACGTGGACTTCGCGGACGTGCGAACGGTCATGGCTCAACGGGGCGACGCGCTCATGGGCGTCGGCATCGCGCGCGGCGAGCATCGCGCGGTGGAGGCGGCGCAGCAGGCGATCTCCTCCCCCCTACTCGAAGAAGTCTCGATTCGCGGAGCGCGCTCGATTCTCATCAACATCACCGGCGGCAATGATCTGACGCTGCACGACGTTTCGGAAGCAACGTCTGCGATCTACGAAGCCGCGGGAGATGACGCCGAAGTCATCTTCGGAGCGGTCACCAATCCCGACGTGACGGAGGAATTGCGGGTCACGGTGATCGCCACGGGCTTCAATCAGCAAGAGCAGAAAACCGTTGTGCGAGTCGCGACGAACGGACGGACGTATGAACCCTTCCGTCCGCCGGTCATTGAACGCAAAGGATTCGAACCGAAGGTCGTGCGTCCCGCGCAGGCTCAAGAAATGAACATCAAGCCGATCATGCAGGAAAACAACGGACGGTTGGAGCCGCTCGTGATCGGTGACGACGCGTTCGAAGTGCCGACGTTTCTCCGTCAGCAGATGGACTGAGGCGCGATCTTGTCAAACGAAAATCACCGTACACGACTATCGGGAGTCACGTCATGAATCTGAAGCTTCTCAAAGCACTGGCGGAGAGTCACGGCGTTTCGGGACGCGAAGAGGGCGTGCGAGCGCTCATCCGCAAGGAGCTGACGGCGGTCGGCTGCAAGGTGCGCGGCGACGCGATGGGCAACGTCATCGGATTTCGGAAGGGTAAAGGGAAGGTGAAGGTGATGCTGGCGGGCCACATGGACGAGATCGGTTTCGTCGTCAGCCACGTGGACAAGGACGGTTTCCTGCGCTTTCAGCCGTGCGGTGGATTCGATCCGCGAACTCTGATGAGCCAACGCGTATTCGTTCACACCGGAAAGGGTCCTTTGCTGGGCGTGATGGGAGCCAAACCGATCCACGTTCTCACCGAGGAAGAGATCAAGAAGCCGCTCAAGGTGACGGACTATTTCGTGGATCTCGGACTCCCGAGCAAAGAAGCACAGAAGCGAGTCGAGGTCGGCGACCCGGTCACCATGGCCCGCGACATGCAGGAACTCGGCGAGTGCATTACCGGGAAGGCGCTCGATAATCGCATTGGAGTGTGGCTGATGATCGAAGCACTACGAAAAATCAAGTCCCATGAGGTGGACATCTACGCGGTGGCCACGACTCAGGAAGAGGTTGGCGTGCGCGGTGCGCTGGCGGTGGCGCGCGACGTTCATCCGGACGTGGGCCTCGCACTCGACGTCACCATCGCTTGTGACACTCCGGGAGCGGACGCGAAAGATCACATCTCCAAGCTCGGCGGCGGAACCGCAATTAAAATCATGGACGGACTTTCCATCTCCAATCCGAAGCTCGTTCAAGAGCTGCGAACTTTGGCCCGCCGCCGGCGAATCAAGTTCCAGATGGAAATTCTGCCGCGCGGCGGCACCGACGCGGGAGCGATGCGACAAGTCACCGGGCAATGCGCGGTGGGAACGATCTCGGTTCCACTCCGCTACGTGCATTCCACCGTGGAAATGGTTCACAAAGACGATCTGAAGGCTTCCGTAGATCTTTTGGCCGCATACCTGCAAACCACCAAGGGAACCGGCTACGAGTTGAATGCCGGCAGGTAAGCCCGCTCACCAAGATAGCAAACGCAAGGCCCGGTGAGATCATCACCGGGCCTTCTCTATTCGCAAAATTACCGATTCTATTGCCGCACGACGCGGACGCCGTCGGTCGGATTATCCACGAAGCCGGGCACGCGCTCGCGGACCAAGGCCAGCATTTCCGGATCGGAACGCCCCGTCGCTTCCATGGATATCTCCGTGGAATGGAACGTTTTTATCCCACGAAGCAGGGGATAATCGAGTGCAATCTCTATCCCCCGATCCGGCAGGTACATAGTGGCCTTGACGACTCCCTTTTCCTGAGTCATTCGGCGAACCTCAGCCATCATTCCCCGGAACATTCCCTCTTCAAGCTTCATTTTATCGCCCACCTTGAACGGCGGAATCGCGCCGAACACCATATCCATCCGCCCGATGGTGCGGCCGTCACGCATGGTGCGAACGATGCGGGTGCCGCCGACGTCCCAGGGAGCGTCGGCGTTGTTGCGGAAGCTGCGCCCGCCGACAATGAGATTGATCTGCGGAATCGCGCGCGCCAACGCCGAGTCCATTGCGTCGCCACAGGTGGACAGAACGACAATCAAATGGGCCTTCCCCTCCAGTTCGGAGACGACTCGCCGCGCGGCCACCAACGGTTCCTCAATTGTCACTTCTTCGGGGAGCTTCAGACTGTCATACCGCATGATGTTCTTGGTGCCGCACAAACCCACGAATGCCACTCGCGCTTCTTTCACCCGGCGGATGACATAGGGATCGGCGATAGCTCCGCCCCGATGGCGAAGATTGGCCGACACGAAAGCGAAATCAGCCCGGCGCTTGGCTTCCTTGAACGCGTCCGTGCCGAAGGCAAGCTCGCGCTCGGAAACGTTCACGACCGTAGCCCGCAGGTGATTGTAGACCTCAATTGACAGAAAACCCTTCGTGCTGTCTACTTCGGGAGTGCCGGTCAGGAAATTTCCGGCATCGCAATAGACGACCGAAGGGTCTTCAGAACGGGCGGCAGCCACTTCCGCGCTGCGCTTCGTGATCCCTCCGCCATTGTGCCGACAGCCGCAGCCTTCCAGCTTGCCACGAACGTCATTGGTATAGAGGACCGTGACGACCGTTCCCTCGGGAACGTCTTTTGCCCCGCACCCGATCCACGCCGCCGCAACTATCAGTATTATCAACGCCAACAAACAGGTTTTACATTGCAACATCCACGGCACCTCACCGTTTACCCGTCGGCTGATACTCCAGCATAACTCTCCTACGCGATGGAGGCGGGCTGGGTTCCAGCAGTGAGACGAGTAGACTCATACCTCTCGGATGACGGCAGATCCCTTGCTGACTATGCCGCGGGCTCGACCGGTGAGTGGCCAGCCCTTGAAGGGCGTGTTCCGTGACTTTGATTTGAAGGTTGCGGGATCCACCGTCCAGGCAACGGTTGGATGGATGATGGTCAGGTCGGCCTTTTCTCCGGTGGCGATCTTCGGGAGGGGAATTCCGAGTATCTCGCGGGGGGCATAGGCTACACGTTCAAGCATCTTTTCCAGACTGACCACACCGGGAATCAGGTGGGTGAAGGCCAACCCAAGCGCCGTCTCCAGACCGACGATTCCGAACGGCGCCAGATCGAATTCCTGCATCTTGGCTTCCCAGGTATGCGGCGCGTGATCCGTGCAGTAGGCGTCCAGAGTGCCGTCGGCCAGCCCCTGACGGCAAGCCTCACGGTCGGCTTCGCTGCGCAGCGGCGGATTCATCTTGAAATCGGTGTCGAATTCCCGGCAATGCTCATCAATGAGGAGTAGATGATGCGAGGTGACCTCGGCGGTGACCGGCAGGCCGCGCCCCTTTGCCCAGCGAATCCACTCCACCGACTCCCGCGTCGAGACGTGGCAGATGTGTATCGGAGCGCCGGTGTACTCGGCCAGCAGAATACAACGCATGACGTCCGTGGTCTCCGCCACTGAGGGCATTCCGGACATTCCGAGGCGGGTGGACCACTCGCCCTCGTTGATAACTCCGCCCTCCGAGAGACTCGCGTCATCGGCGTGCTCGAAAACTCGCGCACCGAGCATGTGCGCGTATTCCATGGCGTGGCGCAAGACGGCCGTGCTCTTGATCGGCGAACCGTCATCGCTGAAGGCGCGAACTCCGATCTCGCGGAGCTCGGACATCTCGACCAGCTCCTTGCCTTCCCGCCCGCGGGTGGCGGCCGCGATCACGTTGACGTCCACCGGCCAGCGGGCCGCGCGATCGAGCACCCACTGCACTCGTCCGGCGTCGTCCAGTGGAGGATTCGTATTCGGCATGCAGGCCAGGCCCGTGAAACCGCCGTTCATGGCCGCCTGACAGCCGCTGTCAATCGTCTCCGCCACTTCCCGGCCCGGTTCCCGCAGATGGACGTGCAAATCGAACCAGCCGGGTGTGATGATGTGACCCTTCAGATGAATTACATCCGTATCGGCCGGTACTTGAGAAGGCGTGGGGGCAAAGCGACCCTCGCGGATGTGAAGGTCCATCGTCTGATCAAGTCCCGCCCGCGGATCTACGACTCGTGCTCCCTGCAAAAACAGATTCACGGCGGGAGCAGGATGCTCGAAATCAGAATAAGAATGTCGCATGGTCGTGCTTATACCTTGGTTTCGCTGACGGGGGTGTGGGCGCCGGCCAACAGGTAGAGAACGGCCATGCGCGTGGCAACGCCGTTGGTCACCTGCTGCAGGATCACGGAGTGTTCACTGTCGGCCACGTCGGAGGTGATTTCCACTCCGCGGTTCATGGGCCCGGGATGAAGAATCGTGAGCGGCGTGCTGGCCTGTTCGAGCCGCTTGCGCGTAAGACCGAAGTAGCTCTGGTACTCGCGCAGCGACGGGAAGAGACCGGCCTGTTGTCTCTCCAGCTGAATGCGCAGGATGTTCAGCGCGTCGCAGTTGCGGATCGCTTCATCTACGCTGTGGGTGATGTTAACGCCGAATCTCTCCACTCCGCGCGGAATCAGCGTCGTCGGTCCGCACAGCGTAACGTTGGCTCCCATCGTTTTCAGCCCGATGATATTGGAAAGAGCGACGCGGCTATGGGAAATGTCACCGACCAGACATACCCGCAGCCCCTTCAGCGTTCCGAACTTCTGGCGGAGCGTCATCATGTCGAGCAGCGCCTGCGTGGGATGTTCGTGGCAGCCGTCGCCCGCGTTGATGATGATGGAATCGAGATGCCGGGCCAGAAAATGGGGACTGCCGGGCGCTTTGTGACGTATCACCACGACGTCAATCTTCATAGCCTCGATGTTCAGCGCGGTGTCCGGCAGCGTTTCGCCCTTGGAAAGCGAACTCCCCGAAGCCGAGAAATTTATCGTATCGGCTGAGAGCCGCTTCTCGGCAAGCTCGAAACTGACGCGTGTCCGCGTGGACGCTTCCATGAAGAGATTCACGACGGTTACGCCGCGCAGAGTGGGAACCTTCTTCACCGGCCGATCGAGGATTTCCTTCATCCGCTCGGCGGTGTCGAGGATGGTGGTGATGTCCTGCTCGGAGTAGTCGGCCAGCCCGAGCAGATGCTTGTGGGGCAACAGGCTCACGATGCGGGTACCTCCACGAGTAGGATGGTGTCTTCACTGTCAATTTCCGTCATCCGCACCCGAACTTCTTCATTGACGCTGGTGGGGACGTTCTTGCCGACGAAGTCGGGCTTGATGGGCAGTTCACGATGTCCGCGATCCACCAGCACGGCCAGTTGGATTCGGCGAGGTCGTCCGAAATCCATGAGCGCGTCCAAAGCCGCGCGCACGGTTCGACCGGTGTACAACACATCGTCCACCAGCACCACGTTCATGTCGAGCAGGTCAAAGGGAATCTCGGTGATCTGCACCTGCGGCTGCTTGAGGGCCGTTCGGTAGTCATCGCGATACATAGTGGTGTCCAGCACACCGACGGGGATCCGAATCCCCTCGATCTGTTCGACCTTGGCGGCCAGCCTCCGGGCTAGAAAGACTCCTCGGGTTTGCATTCCCACGAAGCCCAGTTTCTCGGTGCCGCGGTTGCGCTCGATAATCTCGTGGGCCAGCCGGGTGATGGTGCGCTGGAACCCGGCGGCATCCACGATCACGGCTTTGATTTTGTAGTCCATGTTCTCCGGTAGGTTACGGGATGAGATGAAAGAGAAAAAGCCCGCCGCCACAAGGCGGAGGGACTTGAGTAGTTCGTCGGTTTTCCATGAATTGCCCTTTCTGTCCTCACAGGGACCGGATTAAAGGGTGAAGGGGATGTCTTGCCCGGATGTGCGGGGCAGGACGCAGGGAACGGGATCAGAACATGCCGAGTCGCATACGGGCTTCGTCGGACATCATATCCACCGACCACGGAGGATCCCAGACCAGCTCAACGGAAGCCTCGTCAATTCCTTCGACTTCGAGAACGGCTCGGCGAGCCAACTCAGTGATTGTCCCTGACATAGGACAGCCCATCGTTGTGAGCGTCAGCTTGATATCGGCACGGTTGCCGCTGACTTGTACGTCATAGACGAGGCCCATATCGGTGATGGGCAGACCCAGTTCGGGATCCATGACTCCGTTCAGAGCCTGATACACGTCATCGGCGGTCGGCATATGTGAACACTCCCTTGGGTGTCATACAGTGAGCAGAGCTACTTGGCGGCCGGTGCGGAAACGGCCTCCGAAACTCGCCTGGCCATACTACCGAAGATCTCGGCCAATTGCGGGTTCGCTTCGATGGCCGCATAGAGATTACCGTGATCGGCGGCTTCCACCAGCGCGGGAACCAACGGGACTCGCGCCAGCAGGGGTACATTCAATTTGTCGGCTTCATGGGCGGCACCGTCGCGACCGAAGATGAAGGTGGTCTCGTTGCAGTGCGGGCAAGTGAATCCGGACATGTTTTCAACGATCCCGAGAATCGGCACATCCAGCTTCTGGAACATGGCCACGCCCTTGCGAGCGTCAAGCAGCGCCAAATCCTGCGGCGTGGACACGATCACTGCCCCGCTTAGGTCCACTTTCTGGGACAGCGTAAGCTGGGCATCTCCGGTGCCGGGTGGGAGATCAATCACCAATACGTCCAGCTCGCCCCAAGTCACGTCGCGCAGGAACTGCTCGGTGGCCTGATGCACCATCGGCCCCCGCCAGATCATGGGAGTGTCCGGATCCACGAGAAAGCCCATGGACATTAGTTTCAGCCCGGCATGGTCGAGAGGAACAATCTTCTCGTCGGCTACGCGGGGACGTTCGCGAACGCCCATGATGGTCGGCAGGCTGGGGCCGTAGATGTCGAAATCCACGAGCCCAACCGAGAAACCCAGCCGTTGCAGGCCGAACGCCAGACCCGCCGCGATCGTGCTCTTCCCTACTCCGCCTTTTCCCGAGGCAACGGCAATCTTGGCCTTTACTCCGGGCAGGAGGGGTTCCTCCGGCTGCGCGGGAGGCTGAGCCGCATGGGGGATAGCTCCCGACCGCATAGGGGGAGTTTCAGGCTTGGTCCACTGCATGTCAATGTGGATGTCCCGGATTCCATCCAACTGACCCACTGCCTTGATCACATCCTGCTTGATGAGATCAGGGATGCTCGGGTCGCGGCTTGCCACTTTAATCGCAATACGTACTGCGCCATCCTCGATCTCGATTCCCTTGACCAATCCAAAGGAAACAATGTCCCGGGATAGGTTCGGGAACCGGACGGTCTTCAGAATATCGAGAATTTGAGCTTGGGTGGGCATGAGAGGAAATTGACTACTTCAAGGGCGAAATTCGGGTCGGCGCAATATACCCAATGCAGGGCTGCTTGTCAAGTCAACCGAAGCGATTCTCTTTTCGCACTATTTCCAATTAATATATTGTTATTATTTGTGATATGGATGTCCCTTCCAGAGCGATAGGGCACGGTAGATTTGTTCGACCATTACCAGTCTGGCCAGCTCGTGAGGCAGGGTGAATGCCGAAAGACTGAGCGCGAGGTCGGCCTTGTGGACGATTTCTGCATCAAGCCCCCACGCTCCTCCCACGACAAATGTGACACTTGGAACGGCGGAATTCATGCACTCCTGAAACCATTTAGCGAACTCCTCGGTACTTAGCTGCCGGCCCGCTCGATCCAGAGCCACCACTCTACCGTCTTTGCCGAGATGTTTGCCGAGAGTGGCGGCCTCACGGGCGATAGCTCCTCGACCCCCACCGTTGCATTCCTCCCCCGTCCCCGGCAGGACCTCGATCTGCTCGGTGGGCAGATAGCGTTTGATTCGCTTCAGATAGTCCTCCACTCCCGCCCGATAGTAAGCCTCACGAAGTTTGCCGACCGCCAGAATCGTGATTGTCATGAAAGAATTGCCTCAGGAATGCATTGTATGCGCCTATTCGGCCTCCTCGAATATAGTCGTGGACTGGGGGAAAAGCAACCTTAGTGATTGCAATTGGGGCTTGCATTTTCGGGGTGCGAGTCTTACTATATTGATTTAGCGATCCTTGCATGATTCAAATGCGAATAACGTCATTTATTACAATAACTTGCCTGTTTATCCTGCGGGCTTCGGCCAGGGAAGCCGATCTCGTGCCTCCCCCCGGCTGGACACTCGACTCGCTGCGACGCGAGCTGTTGCGAATTGATGAGGAATTGCTCACGGGCGAGAATCGCGAACGCGATATGCTCTTCGAAATGGACCATGCCCAACGGAGAATCGTGCTCTTGGATCAAGCCGTTCGCGAGCAGCGGCAACTCGGCCAAGAGTTGCAGGACAGCATCAAGATTCTGGAGACCGAGATTTCCGCCCGCGAACGCGAATTGGGCGCGCTGGGTGGACAGATCATGGAAATCGAGGACGATGAGCGCGCACTTGCGGAATCGGTTGCGCGGGCGATGCTGGCGCGAAAGCGGCTCACTCACTGGGCGATGCTGGAGTTTTTGGTTGGCGCATACTCGTGGCGAGAACTGCTGGTACGCCGCAGCGTGATTTCGCGGATGGAAACCGTAGGCAGACGGGCCGTGGAGTCATTGTCGGGACTCCGCGATAGTCTGCAGATCAAGGAGGATACCCTTTTCCTCTGGAATCAGGAACTGCGCACCCGCCGCGACCGGCTGGCCGGGAGCCGCGCCGTGGTTGCCGCGCTGGAGGCGGACGTCGGCAAGGACCTGAGCAGCCTCACGGAGAACAAAACTCTTCTGCAGAAACGGCTGAACCGCGTTCGCCAGAATCGTCGCTTGCTGTCAGCGCAACGGGATGAGCTGGCGGAAGCGCAGAAACAGATTGAAGAGATCGTCAATCGAATCGCTCGCGGAGAACCTCTCGCCGGAGTTCCGCTCACACTTCTGAAAGGATCTCTTCCGTGGCCGGTGGATGGCCGCGTCGTGCAACGGTTCGGGACGGTCCGCAATCGCGACTTGGCAACCCTCACCGACAATCCCGGAATTGACATTGAGGCGGGAGCGGAGACGGAGGTCGCATCCGTAGCCGACGGTCGTGTCTCATCAGTCACCTGGCTCCGCGGATACGGAAACGTCTGCATTGTCGAACATCCGGCCTCCTTCTACACGGTTTATGCCAAACTTGGTCAGGTGAACGTGCAGGCCGGTGACGAAGTGGCGATGATGGAACCGATCGGGTATCCCGGCTGGGATATCGCGACGGAATCCTATCGCGTGCATTTTGAACTCTGGTCGGGCAAGACGAAAAAGAATCCTCTCGAATGGCTCAAAAAACGCTGACCAAGACGGGAACCTTCGGCGTTATCGGACAGGTGCGCATTCGCAGTCTGCTGGCGCGAAGCCTGCGCGCCGATCGCGCGGCGCACGCCTATCTCCTCGTCGGACCCCGCGGTGTGGGCAAAGCGGCCATCGCCCTCGAATACGCTCGACTCCTGCTCTGCAGCGGTGACGAAGAAAGGCCGTGTGCGAAGTGCGAGGAATGCCGATTGTCCCAGACTCTCCAGCATCCCGATTTGCATCTTGTGTTTCCGCTCCCTCCCGCCAAGCGGAAAGGACAATCCGACGACGACAACGGGGATGACGCGGAGAGCCTCGCCGGAGGGATCGCCGAAATCACGAAAACAC
Source organism: bacterium (assembly GCA_018812265.1). GTDB lineage: Bacteria > Electryoneota > RPQS01 > RPQS01 > RPQS01 > JAHJDG01. The sequence goes on from JAHJDG010000021.1 coordinate 13,210, forward strand.
TGGCCCGCGATCCCTACGCACCGATCATTGTGGAACATCAATCGTCCGGTTCGCGCGAAGCCACCCGCAGCAAGGGAGAACCGACAATCCGTATCGGCCAAGTCCGCTCGCTTCTGCATCTGGCGATGCTGAAACCTTTCCAAGCCGCGCGCAAGGTATTCGTCATCCTCCACGCCGATACTATGAATCCCAACGCCCAGAACGCATTTCTGAAAGTGCTAGAGG
>JAHJDG010000022.1 GCA_018812265.1 bacterium
AGCGGCTTATCAGGTGTTTCGACATTCCCAAGAATGCGCGGATTCTTATCCGGCTCTTCAGGCTCATTTTCAGCGATCCATTCGTTTACGAGGCGGGTCTCCCGCTCAATAATCTTCGCGGCGTGCTCGTCATCCCCAAAAAGTCTCTCCAGAATTTCGAACGATTCAAGTAGCGGTTGCATATGCTCGTCCGGCGGTTCGCTCGACTGGTGGTTGTGCTGCGCCTCTATCCTCACATCATCGAGCCTGGGCAAAAGTTGCGTGCGGACGTTCTGCAGTAACTCCTCGAATTCGTGATCCTCAAATAGACTCTGGATATCGAGGTCATCCAATGCATATAAGTCATCGCCTCGAACGGCATATCCGCTGATGGTCACCACAAATCTCTTTCTGTTTTCTTCCGGCAGAAGTCCAAATTCGTGCAGGCGCGCAGCAAGAGAAACTACCGAAAAGGCACTGAGGCCAGGTTCGGACACCTTGGCAAGGAGTTCCGGATTATCTTCGAGGTATAGAGAAAGAAACTCCTTCGAGCAGCGACGGGCCAGAAATCTTTGTATTGCTGACTTGGCACCCCAAGTCGACAGCCACGCGGACTTGTACTTCTTGCTCGTCGAAAACTCGCCGAGTTTGACAAGCATCAGCGGGAACAACGCTTTTGGAATGATAACGGCTTTCTCGATACCGACATTTCCGCAGGTAACTTGTTCGATCAGTTCTTCGGGTGCGCTGCCTTGGACAAAGATGCCGAGCAGCTCCGGGCTCTGGGCTAAGATTGCTGCATATGCATCACCTATGGTCGGGTGCTTGAATTGCCAAATGGAATCGCCGCCAGCGTGCGAATGCAACACAAGGCTGCCATTGAGGGCTTCAAGGGCAGTGACACAACCGCCAAGATTGCTCCCGAGTCGTTCAAGCGCCTTCTCCTCCGACTTCTGAAGATCTATCGGGCTCTCCAGCCGATCGTTGCGCATGTAGATCAGCGCGAGGGCTGCCTTGCTGTGGCCGTCGAGGCCCTGAAGAATCTCCTGAAGAAGGCGCTCCCGCTTCTCTACAAACTGCCCGAGATGATACGCGTCGAGGTCTAGGCCTTCCGTGAACACGGGATCGCCTAATCGCCGGGCTATCTCCGGAATAAAGCGCGTGTGAGCAGCAACGGATTCTAAGTGTGGCTTGACCCGACTTCGGAACGTACGGGACTGCTTGCCCAATTTTAGATGGTTGTAAAGGATCTGCTTTTTCTCGTCGCCGGACAGATCGTGAACGTCGATCACGACCTGACTCTCCTCGAGAAGTGGAAAGGCGCCTTCTTTCAATTTATTCCGTGCCCGGTTGTAGATGTAATCGCGAGATGTCATCACAATCTTGGCGTCCTTACGGAGCATGGTCTTGATCTGGGGAAGAACGTGATTCCAGCCTTGGACTAAAAACGCTTCGTATTGAGCAACGCCAAACGCGTCGTCGACCCAGAAGAATTGTGATGGTTCGTCTGGGTTCCAGCGCTCCACGACTTTGCCCGGATCGTTTAGTTTGAGTACAGACGCACTCCATTGATCGGCAGCGGCCATTGCTAACATGGACGCAATGGTTGTCTTGCCAGCTGCCGGTTCGCCGATCAACAGCACGAAGCCGTGCCTGTCCAATGCCGCTGCCGCCTTGCGGTACGAGTCGGTAACGACAACCTTCGCGAGGTCTTCCCTGAGCGACTCGAGAATTGCCCGCGCCTGAGCATATGCGCGCTCGTCGAGAATTTGACTCAGATCCCCCAACCCGTACACCCGAGGCACGAGCATCCGAAGGCGCTTATTCTCCCTAATCTGTTGGCTGATCCATGTCGAACCGAGGAACACGACTTGTTTCACCCCGGCGCGCCGCAAAAGGGTTTCAATGTCTTCGGCACGACTGCCGGACACTCCGGCGTTCGTCATCAGCACATAAGAGTCGCAAAGGCTCTGCTCGACGAGCCTTCTGACCTTTTTCAGTTCATCAGAGAGATCGGAGGGGCGAAGAACATGATTAATCCTGCTCGTGAACTTGCACTGGATGACAAACCGACCGGATAGATCCTCATGTCCCGTTGGATTCCACCAGCCAACGAAAGCGCCGTCTCTGCCGCCATCGTTTGAATCTAGAAAGGATTCAACTGTCTGCCCAAGCACCTCTCGGGTGATCGTCAAGCAAAGTTGTTGGAAGCTGTTCCATCCAAGATGGTGCAGGTCGTACATAACGTTGTCTGTTGGCCCCCTAAAATGAATCTTGACGCATGGGTCCGTACCGAA
>JAHJDG010000023.1 GCA_018812265.1 bacterium
CGAACATCAGATCTTGGGGCGGAGAGACAGAGGGGGGTAACTTACCGTCAAATCTTTATGATCGAATCGCCGCAATTTATCTTCAACCGCTCCGCGATCCCGAAATCGGTCTGCATGCTGGCCGGCATTCACAGGTGTCGCGTCTCATCGATCGTCTGACCAATGAAGCGCAGCGTGGTGACTTTGTAGATATCGCGAAAGATGCGAACTCCAAGATTCGTGAATTGGAGCCCGTCAAAGCGGCCAAAGGTGTCATTAACCATCAAATGACCTCTATTGCCGGCGAACAACTTACCCAGAAGACGGAATTGATCTTTAGTGATCCAACATTCCACCGGATCATCGCAGGACTTATTCCAGAGATTGAAGGTCTCCCAGTTGCGCTAAACGGACTCGGCTATAACAATCTCGTATTCACCTCAGCTACTCTTGGAACACTCAGAAGGAGTCCGCAGTATTCGCTTCGTTGCATCCTTGTCGAGGAGCCTGAGGCCCATCTCCATCCTCATCTTCAGGTGCTTCTTCTTCGATACTTAGCCAGAGTCACAGCTGAGGAAGGGGATGACGAAGTACAGGTAATCGCAAGCAGTCATTCGCCCATTCTGGTCAGTCAAGCACCAATTGACTCTATTGTATCGGTTCATGAGCATGATGGTAGGGTGGCCGTCGTGTCTGTTTGTTCCATCACCATGGAAGAGTCAATAAAGAAGAAACTCCAGCGCTTTCTTGACGCCACCCGGGCAGAGCTTTTTTTTGCGCGGCGCCTCTTGATGGTAGAAGGCATCGCCGAGGTCCTACTTTTACCCGCGCTTACGAGGATAGCAGGAGGATGTCTAAAGGAATCTGCCGTGACTGTACTAAACGCAGATGGGATTAATTTCAATGCCTTTTTGCCTTTGCTGGGTGATACACGCCTCAGCTTCCCTGTCGCGATATTGACCGACGGAGATGCAAAAAAGATTGGCGATCCGCGTTCGGAAACAGCGACTAGCCTAATTGAAATGGCAAAGCAGATCCCCAATTTATGTATCGCACTATCAGAGATCACCCTCGAACATGAACTCGCTCGCTCCCCAACGATATTCCCGATGATGCTGGATGCATTTGAGATTCTCCATCCCATTAAAGGTAAAGAGCTTGGGGAGAATGTTGCCAGACTACCTTCTGCTGAAGATAAGGCTAATGCATTCCTGGAGATGTTTCGAAATACCAAAACATCGAAAGGGCAATTCGCGCAGGAATTGGCAGCACTACTGGATACATCAGACTTAGAGTCGGATGCAGTACCTCAGTACATCAAGAATGCTCTCGGATTCGTGGGTGCGATTGGTACAGAAGCGCTCGATGGATAAGACTCGGACATTACGCGATCAGATTCTCGCGCAGAATCCGACTTCACAACAGCAGGACGCCATTTTCGCTGAAAACCTGGAGTTTCTTTTGCGTGCCGCTCCCGGAAGCGGAAAGACATGGACATCTTGCAGACGATTCATCTGGCGCGGTGCGAACTGGCCACACTCGGCAGGCGGTCTTGCCCTTCTGTCTTTCACAAACGCGGCAATAAGAGAATTCCAACAAGCGACAATCAAGATCGGAAGGCGCGATTTATTGTCCGATCCGAACTATGTCGGCACATTTGACTCTTTCGTAGAGCGATTCATTCTCGCACCCTTTGGGCATCTGATTAGTGGATTATCGTGGCGTCCAAAGCTTTTTATAGCCCCGCGTCCTGGTGACCGGAACAATAAGAAGCTGATGGCTTGGCTTGAATTGAAGGGAGGAAACAAACAACCAGTATTCGCTTGGGAAATTGTCCCCTATCCAAAAGACACCAAGATAGCCTACAGGACACAAAGAGGTCTCGATCTCAGTGCAGATTCGAATGCACGGCAAGCCGTGATGGAACTAATGTCCTTGGGTTATTACACCCACGGGCAACGCGTCTACTGGGCTGTACGCCTCCTTTACCAACGTCCTCATCTCGCTCGCTTGCTTGCAAGAGGATTTCCGGAGATCATTGTTGACGAAGCACAAGACACCAATGCTTGGCTCTTGATTCTTCTTAACTTGATCCGGACTCAAGGATCAAAGGTCACTCTTGTTGGTGACCCTGATCAGTGTATTTACGAATTCAGCATGGCGGACGTTACATCTCTTCTGGCACTCAAGGAAAAATGGGATATTTCAGAGAAGCCCCTTAGCCAGTCGTTTAGATGCAACAACCAAATTGCAAATGCCGTTCGGAATATCGGTGGAAACCAATCATTCATCGGATATGGCGACGCCATGAACATTAGCTGTATCCCTTACATCACCAGGGAAACAAATGAACAGTTTTCACTAAGTGTCGCAGAGTTCAAGAAGGCTCTTGATCGTGCTGGAATCGATATGGCATCAAGTGCCATTCTTTGCAGGGGACACCAGCAGCTTGAATTAATACGAGGTGAAGCCAACTATGAACAACTTCAGGGTGCCACAAAGGAATTCGCAAAGGCGTCCTTCTTACGAGACTGCAGAAGAGACTATAAACGTGCATTTGATCTTGTGACCGTGTCAATACGTTTGTTGGTTGATGATCCGGACCTATGGAAGAGAATCGACGAAGCGCCAGAATCCATAGAAGCCCAACGAGTGAATCTTGCCATTTGGCGTTTCGTTAGATCCCAAACGGGTCTTCCTCCAGTGAATCTTAGTGCAAGTGAATGGATTCCACAACTTCGAACTAGTCTTGGAAGGGTGTTGGCAGATTTCTGTGCAAGCAATGTTCCCAATCTGAATCAGAGGATCAAGAAGACGGGCTTGAATGATATGCAAACAAACCTGTCCCTTTTCTCACAATATATGCTCTTTCCGCCGATACGACAGGAAACCATACATGGAGTGAAAGGCGAGAGCATTAACGGTGTTTTGGTTCTCGGGAGTGCCAAGTTCTGGAATTCGGTAATTGACTCGGTATCTAAAAGGGAAACGAGTGAGGATAGACGCCTTGCGTATGTTGCAATGTCCCGAGCTCGACATCTTCTCGTTGTTGGACTGCCGGCCACTCATTTTGACAAGCACAAGAAATCGTGGGTAAATTGGGGATTTTCCGTATTGTGATCCTGTTGCCATTGCTGAGAAGATACAAAGTAGCGTTCCATAGAGCATTGAGTTGCCGTGCAATGGCGCACACGCACGAGTCCGATATTCACCCACGCATGCCGCCATCACCATCACAGCACGCGGTGGCGGGATCGGCATGTGATTCTCTGGTCGGCATTCGCCGCCCACTTCATCACCATCATAGCACGCGGTAGCAGAGCCGAGGGGTAGTGCTGCGAAGCGGCACAAGTCGAACCTCTGGAGATCTTCACCTGTCGGTGCCTTCATCACCATCATAGCACGCGGTGGCAGGGATTGACGCAGTCGACGCGTAGTGGCGCGTGATTCCGTGGTCGGCATTCGCCGCTTGCCTTCGTGGCCATCATAGCATGCGGTGGCGGAGCCGAGAGCAGGGGTTGCGAAGTAGTGTGATTCCGTGGTCGGCATTCGCCGCGTTCAGCACCATTATTGCAAGCGGTGGCGGAGCCGAGGGGGCAATAGTTGCGAGCAGTAGACATGGTCGCGGACGCTGACAAGCGGATCGCTATCATTAAGGAGAATGGTGGCAACGGGCAGTTGCATAAGTTTGGGACACTACCATGAACCAGAACTACGTACCGTCTTTGGGTGGTCAGGGCTCGACAGAACAGGAGACTCTTGCCGACCTCGTTTCGGAATTTCAGGCGACACCGCAGAGATGTTGTGATGATGATGAGTACTACGCCGGCCTTACGACCCTGGAAGAGGTAATACAGAAGGCAGCACTTGCCTTGACAGCGACCGGTTCTGTCAGTTCGCATCAACGACAATGGGTGAGACCCGAGAGTATGCAGCAGGCCGTGCCTATTCTTCTTGCGGCAATCGAATCTATCAGAGCATGCAAAGATTTTGATTCGCTACTTCTGTTGACTACGCGCAAGCTGGCTGGAATCGATGGACTTGGTGATTTGTACTATTACGACACAAGTCGACGAATTGGTGCATTCCTTGGCCTTTTTCCATTGAGGGTGTATCTTCATCGTGGAACGAAGGAAGGCGCCAAGGCATTGGGACTAGATCATACGAGGCCCTACATCAACATGGTTAGCGTACCACCCGAGCTGAGGTGCCTTGAGCCGAAGCATGTTGAGGACTTTTTGTGCCGTTACAAAGATCGACTGAAGAAGATCCGCTAACGGGAAGTGGTCGGCACTCGCCGCCCACTTCATCACCATCATAGCAGGCGGTGGTGGAGCCGAGGAGCAGAAGCCGCGAAGCGGCGCACACCGCACGAGACCACGACGCACCTGACGGTGCCGCAGTACCATCATAGCACGCGGTGGCGGAGTCGAATCGTTGAGGCCGCGAAGCGGCATGGCAAACGAAAGCACCTGACGGTGCCTTCATCACCATCATAGCACGCGGTGGCGGAGCCGCGTAGCGGCGTGTGATTCCGTGGTCGGCATTCGCCGCCCACCTTCATCACCATTATGGCAACG
>JAHJDG010000024.1 GCA_018812265.1 bacterium
ACGATCTCGACAAGGAACTGACGAGACGTGGGCACAAGTTTTGTCGCTATGCGGATGATTGCAACACGTATGTGCATAGCCGTCGGGCGGGAGAACGAGTGCTACAATCGATCACCAGCTTCCTTGAGAAGCGATTGAAGCTGAAGGTGAACGCGTCGAAAAGCGCGGTAGCCCGACCCTGGGCGCGCACATTCCTGGGTTACACGATGACCTTTCACAAAGAACCTCGGCTGCGAGTCGCGGTTGATAGCGTGAAACGTCTGAAGGGTAAAGTTCGGGAGGCCTGCCGTCGAGGCCGCGGCCGCAACCTGAGACGCTTCATCACCGAAGAGCTGACACCGCTGCTAAGGGGCTGGATAAACTATTTCCGACTGGCGGAGACGAAGGGGATCTTCGAGGAGCTGGATGGATGGATTCGCCGTAAGATGCGAAACATTCTCTGGCGTCAATGGAAGAGAATCCGAACGCGAGCGCGAAATTTGATGCGGCGAGGGCTTGATGAGAGTCGTGCCTGGAAATCCGCCGCCAATGGACATGGTCCATGGTGGAACTCCGGCGCCTCACATATGAATCAAGCCATTCCGAAGAGCTATCTGGACACGTGTGGACTCGTGTGTCTGCAGACAGAGCTGCAACGACTGCAACGTGTTATATGAACCGCCGTGGTACGTGAACCGTATGCCCGGTGGTGTGGGCTTTCTATTACCCACAAGTATCATGCCTGAGCCGCCATTGTCCAGCCTTCACTCAGATCCGCGAGCCGCTTCCATCCTCTCCATAAGGTAATGGTCCCCGGAGGCCCGTCGCTTCTTCGGGCCAGATAGCCCCCGAGCTTTGCAACCCAGATGACAACCTCACCGATGGATGGTGGCTTCTTCGGGATAGCCTTGTTTCTGTTTGCCTTCAGGAAGAGGACTTTCCACTCGCGATCGGCAAGGAGCGTTGGGCAGGACGCCGCCGGATCGGTTCGAGCGATCAGGGTAATCATGAACAATCGCCAAGCCACGATGCTCATGACGGTGAGATATCTTGCCAGGCGGTCGGCATGTCCCAGTCGACAGGCTTCAACTCGAAAGCCGGACTTCAAGACTTTGAAGTACATTTCGATTCGCCAGCGTAAGCAGTACCACAAGACCTTCTCGTAAGCATCCTCATACGACATGACGGGAAGATTGGTCAGGAGCATCCACTCGACCGATCCCTCGTCAACCGGTGGATCCAGTTCCAGAACATAGACGGCATGCATCTCAATGTTTGGAAGTTTCTCCGTGCCGTGTTTGACGTTATTGCGGGGAGGATTGAGGGCGAAGGATCCGAAGCGCACGGAGACCATAGCGGTGCGTGCTTCCCTTTCCTTGCAGTGCTTCGTCTTAGATCTTTTCGGGATGTCTATCATGTAGGAACCTGTATCGGGCTGTTGGCGCATATGCTCCCAGAGTTTTTCAACGTTTTTCTCTGCATATCGGGAGCTACGGTTGATAGTCCTATCCGCATTGGCACGAACGAGAACGGGAGCGCCGATTTGGATGCCACGCTTGAAGAAGTCGTACAGATCGGCTTCGCGATCACAGACCGTGACAATTTCGGTATCGCCCGTTACCGCCTTGGTGTTTTCTAACGCTTCAAGCCATCTGTAGCTCTCCTTCTCCTCGATCGGCAGATGATCGTGAGGCCTGGCTTTGCCGGTATTCTTTTTACGGAGTTTCCGTGAGAAGATTTTCTGATCCAGCAACCCGAGCGGCAGGCCTTCGGTCGTCACGGCAAGGCATGTGTGCACTATCAGGCCGTTGGAGTATATCTTCTTCACGTTCTTTCCCTTCTTTAAAGACATCTTTCCGAGCCCTTCGGTTTTCGGATGATTAGTGTACACGAAGTAACTGGTATCCTGGAGTGCAAGAACCGTTTTGTGTCCCTTGGCACGCTGTGCTGTTTTGCAGCGATGGGCTGCCAGCATCTCACCGACCTCAACGTTGTCGTTCTGGAAGAAGCGATATGCTGCTTTGGTCTCCGCCCAATCTGCGCATGCCTGATTGATGGGGCTCTCTGGAGCATCGGAGAACCGGTCGCACAGCTTAATCAGTCTCGCATCGAGTCTCTTGTCGCCAAGGTTGACATCCGCGAATTCCTCAGTAGCCCAACTCGTCTCGTTTTCGCCTGCCACGTCGCACCTCCTCATTTATCATTGACATGTCATATAGTAGATGTATATTATACGTCTACCATTATCAAGGAGGTGTTGTCAATGAAAAAATTGGTCCGGAAACGGAATATGCTGCTGAAGAAACTTGACCAGTACTCTGAATTCGTTCGAGGTTCGATCAGTAGCGTTTGCGCCACATGCAACAGGGCCCGATGCATATGTCAGAAGACGTCATCTCTCAGGGCGTACCGCCTGACGTATAAGGATAACCAGCAGAAGACGCGAATCGTGTACGTGCCTCGAGACCAATTGCCCAGGATACAAAAGATGATCGCCGACTATGGGCAGGTGCGAAAAATCATCGAGCAGCTCGTTGAGACAAACATCAAGATGTTCAAGGAAGAGGCCCGGCGCTAGAATCACTTGCACTTGTGGGTAATAGAAAGGTGGTGTGTGAGGGAGAAGGCCGCAAGGCCTTCCCCAATCCCGATTCAAAATGATGAAATACAATCAAGTTCAAAAGCCAAATTACATAATGGAGGACTGCTCCGCCTTACGA
>JAHJDG010000025.1 GCA_018812265.1 bacterium
CGATCTCGATGATGTTGTCCTGGGCGCGCTTGAGCTTGGCGGCCGCGACCATTTTCATCACGCGGGTGATCTGCTGCGTGGACTCTACGCTGCGAATACGACGTTTAATTGCCTTAAGACCGGACATCCGATTCCTCAATCATCAAGCGGGACGCGGCGCCGCCTTCGCACCACGAACGCGAGTATGAATCAACAACACGAAAAGAACCACATTCCCGAATAGCGGGAGACTGGCCGCCATGCGACGAATTCCGTCCTCTCCGTAGAGGGGCGTCCAGCACACGCTCAGGAGAAGCGTGGCCACGCCCAGAAACAAACGGCTCGGCCGATCATCCGTCGTCGCCCAGAGCCAGGCGATGACCGGCAAAAGCAACAGCAGATGATGCTCCCACGAGATCGGCAAAGCGATGAGCGCCGCTGAAAGCCAGAGGCCGACCGATGAGATCACATCCGCCATGCCGCGAAATTGCGCCCACGCGGCAACGGCCAAAACTACAACGGAAATGAAGCGGCCCAGAACCAGCCAACCCCGTTCCTGCCCGAAACCATAATCCGTGACGGGCCAGTCAGAAAAGAGTCGCATTACACCCGCCAGCAAGCTCTGATTTCCCGAGTAGGCGGTCTGTGAAGAACCGAGAGTGACGAGAAAATCCAGGTAGCTGCGGTGAACCGTCCAGCCGAGAAGGATCAGCGCCAGCAGCATGAGGCCAAACCACACGGCGAGTGATGCTGTTGCGCGCGTAAATTTCCGCTCGGCAATCTCGGGAACTTCAACGAGCAACAGGAACGGCTTCAAGACCGCCGCAACCCCAACCGCAGTGCGTCGCCAGATCGTTCGGCCGGTCAACGCAGCGATGATTCCCGCCCATAATAGAACGGCAACGAGCAGGCTGGTTTGACCGAGCTCCAGGGATCGCGCGAGCGGAAAGCTGCCGAGCACCAATGCGAACACGATCACCGTGCATGAATATCCGCAGGGTCGAATACTCTGAAGCAATCGTCGAATGAGCAGCGCGTACAACACCACAAAAACGAGCTGCATCATCCCCCAGACGATCCGCCACGTTTCCGCCGAAACTCCCGCCACCGGAGACAACAAATACGGAATCAACGGCGGATAGAAACACCAATTCGGCTCGCCGGACCCACCCAGTCGCCGGAGATTGGTTTCGTGGTGAGCAATCCACGGATCGTTGAGCGCGAAGTTTTTGCCGGGATACAGAAGTCTCGTATTGCTCCCGTCGAAATCGAGAGCGAGCGACTGAATTGAGATCAGATCGTCATTGCCGGGGGGCAGCGCCACGATCAGGAATTGGGCCGCTGCGATCACCAGGAGCACCCACGGGAGAAGTCTTTTCATAGCGCTTCGACCGGCAACGATTTCACATCGTCCGTCCGGCGAAGCGCGCGTCGAAGCAGCCAGACCCACAGCATGAACATCCCGGCCGCCTGACTGCCGGAAGCAAGTTGTCCGAAGAGATTGTCACCGTAGAAGCGGGTGAGCTTCATGGTAAAGAGAAACGCGGCGGTCAGCAGCCACAACACCCACATGAACCGATCGCCGTGCAGCCACGTCTCCCGGATCGCCCACGCCAATGGCGGCAGAAGCATAATCCAGTAATGTTCCCACATGACCGGCATAGCAAGATGAAGCCCCGACAACAGCAAGCCTAATCCCAATGAGTAGGGTTGCGTCCGCCATGACTCGCGCGTCCTCCACAACACCACCAGCGTACCCCCGAGGAAAACAGCGAGACAAATCCACTTGCTCACGTTCAGGAGCGGTGTGGTAAACGGAATGACGTCAATCATTGGCCGCTGGTAGTAGATTCGGGCGAACCACGCCAGAGGAGCCTGATTTCCGAAAAATGGCTGCACCAAGCCCGAAAACTCGCGCATGACTTCCCACCAATATCCGTGCACGCGCCATCCGAGTGCGATCAGCGATGACAGATAGATCAAGATGGCAGTTCCGATCCACCAGACTGCAACGCGCATCCGTTTCATGAGCAACGGGATCGCCAGCGCGACAATCGGGAAGACCTTTATTGCCCCGATCAGCCCGGCGAGAATCGCCCCGACAAGATCGCGCCGTCGCAGCAGCAAAATGGCCGCCCAGAAGCCGACGAACAGAAGCGGTGTGAGCTGTCCGAGTTTCATGGCTCTCGCCATCGGATACGTCACAAGAACCAGAGCGAGTGACCATAAAAAGGCCCGCCACGTTCGCTCGGCACCGGACAACACACGAATCTGCCATGCGAGCATGGGGATCAGAAGCAGATTGATGACAAAGAGCGCATTGCGCCACCAAACAGCCGGCATCTCCGCCAATGGCGAGAGAACCGCCGCCACGAAAGGCGGATACATGAACGTGTTAGGATCACCCTCCGCGCCGAGTTCCACGGCAACCGGAGAGCGCACGTGCACCCACTCGGCATTCTTGCGAAGTGGAGTATACATCCACTCGGACTGGCCGTTCTTCCAGAAGTATGCCCCCAGTTGATTGGGAAACAGATCCACCATCCACAGGGAAAACACCGTGCGCTGCCAGAGAAACACGCCGATCGCCAGCAAGGCAATCAGCAGCCAATCCGGGGGAAATCCTCGTACAACGCGATGCACAGTCCCTCGCGGCAATCGTCGCGACTACTTCACCCAGCCGGTCTTGAATTCCTTCACCAGCGCGGCCATCTTGTCTTCGAGTTCTTTGTCGAGAGTCGCTTTCTTGGTGATCTCGTCGAGGATGGCTTTGCCCGCGCTGCGGAAGTGTTTCATGATATCGGCTTCGAACTGCTTGACTTGGTCGGGCGGAACGTCGTCGAAGTAGCCGCGGGTGGCTATCCAGAGAATGGCCACTTGTTCCGCGACCGGCCAGGGTTTGAAGAGTCCCTGCTTGAGGACCTCGGTGAGCCGCTGGCCGCGCGTGAGCTGCGCCCGCGTGGCCTTGTCAAGATCGGAACCGAACTGCGCGAAGGCGGCGAGTTCACGATACTGAGCAAGATCGAGACGGAGCGAACCACCCACCTGACGCATGGCCTTGATCTGGGCCTTGCCGCCGACGCGCGAGACGGAGATACCGACGTTGATGGCGGGACGGATTCCCGAATAGAACAGCTCGGATTCGAGGAAGATCTGTCCGTCGGTGATCGAGATGACGTTGGTCGGAATGTAAGCCGAAACGTCGCCGGCTTGAGTCTCGATAATCGGCAGCGCGGTCAGCGATCCGCCGCCGAGACTGTCGTTCAACTTGGCGGCGCGCTCGAGCAGACGGGAGTGCAAATAGAAAATATCTCCGGGATAGGCTTCGCGGCCGGGCGGACGACGCAGCAACAGCGAGAGCTGGCGATAGGCCCAGGCGTGCTTGGTCAGATCGTCATAGATGCAGACGGCATGGCGTCCGTTGTCGCGGAAGTACTCGCCCATCGTGCAGCCCGAATAGGGAGCGAGAAACTGGATGGGCGCAGGCTCCACGGCGGTCGAAGACACAATGATGGTGTGTTCCATCGCGCCGTGATCCTCAAGGGTCTTGATGACCTTGGCGATGGTCGAGCCTTTCTGACCGATGGCGACGTAGATGCAGATAACGCCGGTGCCCTTTTGATTGATGATCGTATCAATCGCGATGGCCGTTTTACCGGTCTGGCGGTCACCGATAATCAGCTCGCGCTGTCCGCGACCGATGGGAATCATCGAATCAATGGCTTTGATGCCCGTTTGCAGCGGCTCTTTCACGGGCTGGCGGGTCACGACGCTGGTGGCGAGACGTTCCACGGGACTGAAGCGGTCGGTGCCGATCGGGCCTTTGCCATCGAGGGGAACTCCCAGCGGATTGACCACGCGGCCGACGAGTTCATCGCCGATGGGAACCTGCACCACGCGGCCGGTTCGCTTGGCGACGCTGCCTTCCTCGATCTGGGCGTCGCTGCCGAACAGAGCGCAGCCGACGTTGTCTTCTTCGAGGTTGAGAGCCATGCCCATGACTCCGCCCGTGAACTCGACCATCTCTCCATACATGACTTTGTCGAGTCCGTAAACGCGAGTGATTCCGTCGCCGACGTACACGACGCGGCCGACTTCATCCACCGACGAGAGCGCCTGATAGTCGGCGATCTGTTCGCGAAGAATCGAAGTGATTTCCTCGGGTCTGACTTTCATAGGTGGGCGGTTCCGTTACAGTGATGACTGGGATGGAGCGAAAATCGGCGGCGCGAGACTGGCGCGCAGATTTTCGAGCTTACGCGCAAGCGAGCCGTCGAAGACGCGGTCGGGCCACTCCACGACGATGCCGCCGAGCAGCGATTCATCGTTCCGCCAGGCGACCACGGGTTTCTTGCCGCTCCGCCGGGCGAGATGATCGAGCACGGTCTGTTTGAGCGCGTCGCCGATGGGAACGGCGGTGGTGACGGTGACTTCGATCTCTCCCTGATGGTCGCGCCAGAGGCGGTTGAAGTGGGGGCCAAGCTGCGCGAGCACGTCCATCCGGTCCTTTTCGAGGAGCAGTTCAAGGAAGTTGCGAGTCAAGGTTTGCGCAGCGACGCGGTCGGCGAGAGCCATGAGCAATGCCCGGACTTTGCCGCGCGACAGGCGCGGATTCAGCACGAGCTGGGCGAATTCCGGATTCTCGCGCCACGCTCCGGTGACGGCGGCGAGATCATCGCGCACGGCCGGCAAGACGCTCGCCTGGTCGGCAGCTTGAAACAGCGCCCGCGCGTAGCGTCGAACCAGCGCTCCCGAAATGCGTCTCACCGATCCTCCCTCAGCGCATCGAGAATGAGTTGCTCGTGCTCTTTGGCGTCCACCGTTCGCCCGATCAGGCGAGCGGCGGCGCGGGCGGTGAGGTCGGCGACGTACTTTTTGAGTTCGGTTCGGGCGGCGTCGGTGTCGCGTTCGATCTCGGACTTGGCGCGCTCGATCATCTTCAGCGAGAGTTCTTTGCTCTCGGCGCGAGCCGAATCCATGACTTCCGAAGCGGATTCCTGCGCCTTCTGGATGATCTCGGCCGATTCCTTCTTGGCGTTGGTGATCGCCATCTGGTACTCGGCGAGCAACGCGGAGGAGCGTTCGCGTTCGGCGCGGGCGGTTTCGAGATCCCGGCGGATGGACTCTTCACGCACCTTGAGGCCGGACAGGATCGGCTTCCATCCGAACTTGCCGATCAGCCAGGCCACCACCAGGAACGTGACGATCGTCCATATGATCGAACCGGGTTCGATGCTGAGGACGTTTTGAAATCCCATAGTTCAGATGTTCGACATCCGCAAGCGGATGCGCCGTGCTACTTGGTCCAGATCAGGATTTGGATAAGAAACGAGAACAGTGCCGCTCCTTCGACGAGACCGGCCATGACCAGCGCGGCTCCCTGGATTTTGCCGGCGGCTTCCGGTTGCCGGGCAATCGCTTCCATGGCCGAGCTGCCGATCTTGCCGATACCGAAACCGGCGCCGAGGGCGAACATCCCGGCTCCGATCGCCGCTCCGAGAAGGGGAAGACCTGATTCCATTACCGATGTACTCCCGAATTGAGATTGACGTCCGATGGACTATGAATTGAAAATCAAATTCGATTCCGGCCGGGTTGCGCGTGGTCAGGAAATACTCTCGCCTTAATTCGTCTGCGCTTCACCCGGCTCGGCGCGATTCGCTTGGGATGCAACACGCGGGAGCGTGTTGCCTAGTTTCAAGAGCTAATGGGCCGGATGCATGGCCAGACCCGTGAACACCGCCGTCAGGATGCAGAAGATGTAGGCTTGGATGAGCGCCACCAGAATCTCGAGCAGCGTTACGAAGGTCGCCACGGCCACCGACGGCAACGCGAAAATCGGAGTAACGATCAACGCCAGGACGACGGCGATGACGGCGTGGCCGGCCAGCATGTTGGCAAACAGACGAATCGTCAATGCAAAGGGCCGGATCATGAAGCTGGCGATCTCGACGATGACCATGAGCGGCATGAGCCAGAGCGGGACACCGGGCGGCGTGAATTCGGCCAGAAAACCGCGCACGCCGTTTTGCAGGACTCCCATACCGATCATCAGGCCGAGCGTGCAGAGGGATAGTCCGGCGGTAACGTTGATATTGCCGGTGGAGGTCGTTCCCCACGGCAAGAGTCCGAGCAGATTCGAGAAGAAAATGCAGGTGAACAGACTGAGAAAGTAGGGCAGGAAAGCGTCGGTCCGCCCGTGCAGATTCGGTTTCAGGACTTCGTCACGGATGAACACAATCAGCACTTCGAAAGCGTTACGCAGACCGGTGGGCACGGTGGTTTTCTGCCGTCCGGCGATGACGGTCGCCAGAAGAACGAGCAGCATGGCGATCAGCCACCACACCTGATGCTTGGTAATCAGGCGGAACGGCCCGATGGTGACGGTGGGCAAGGGAAGGATCAGACCGAACAGCTCGAACTTCTCCGCGTCCACGAGGTGGTGCGTCAGCGAATGAATGATAACGGCTCCGACGCCCTCTTCGTGCTGGCCGCCGTGACCGTCGGTCGCATGCTCAGCGGCCGCGTGCTCTGCGGTCGCGGGAGTTTGTTCGACGGCCGGGGCCGCATGAGGGTCGGCGACGGAATGAGCAGGATCGTCCTCGGCGCGAACCGTTCCGATACCGACGAATCCGATCAGAGCGATGATAAGAAGGGAAACGAACGCGGATTTCATTCGCGGTTCAGGCTCTCCGAAGTGCGGCGTTCTCGAGCAGGAATATGATGAAATAGGCGAGCGCAACCCCGATCACAGTGGGGATGCGCGCCACTTGGGTTTCGGTGAACAGTAAATACAGGGCGGCGCCGATGACGGCGAAGCGAATTGCCAGTCCGATGGCCCAGAGCTTGAGCCGGATTTTCATCTCGGACTCACGCCCACCACGTTGCAAGAGTAGTGCCGGAACCGCCGCGACCGCCGAGATCAGGACTCCGATCAGAAAGCCGATCATGTCTTCTCGCCCGGCCTCGTGCTGTGCTCATCTTGCTCGGCTTTGCGCGCCCGACGGTCGGCTTCCTGCAAACGGATATACGTCAGATAGATGATTCCGAACAGACCCGACGCGGCTCCGATGGCCATGAGAATGGGGAACGTGCCGAAAAAGCTATCCAGCCACCAGCCGATTCCGCCGACGACGGCGGTCGTACCGACGATGGTGACGCCGATCTGGAGGGGATCCGCAAGGTCGCTACGGCGCGCGGACGGCAGTCCGGTGCGAGCGAGGGGACTATCCGACGGCGGCTCGTTCGGCTTTGGCGGGTGCTCCATGATCGCGATCCAACTCGATGGCGCGAGCGGCGGGCCGGGTGACACTTCCCATGTTGGATTGTCCGCGGAACATGGCCCCTTCGGCGATGGACAGGCGGCTGGTGTGAAGATCGCCTTCGATCTGGGCAGTGCTCTCGAGGGCGATTTTACCGCGCGCGGTGAGCGTTCCCTTGACCTTTCCGGCGATGATGACGTCTTCGCCGGTCACGTTGCCGTCCACGACTCCGGTCGCGCCGATAGTAATCGTCTTAGCGGACGTGAGATCACCGATGACGCTGCCGTCAATGCGGATCGGTCCTTGTGTCTTCACCGATCCCCGAATCTCGGTATCCTTGCTGAGCAGAGTCGAGATGTCCCCACCGATAGCAGCGCGGGAAGCGGAAGCACTCCATTTGCTCATGGACAGAACCTCCAAAGCGTTACGGCGGTCAACAGGTATCGAGCCGCCGGATTGTTGTCATAGAATGGCCGAGCTATGGAAGCCGGGCCAGCAGGCTGGTGGGATCCACGGGGGATCCGCCATGCCAAAGTTCAAAATGGAGATGGGGAGCCGTACTTAGGCCGGAATTGCCCACGAGGGCAATCGGTTCTCCCTGCCGCACTCGCTCGCCGGGCTGGACGAGCAGCACTTGATTGTGGCCGTAGAAGCTGACAAAGTCCGACCGGTGTTGTATAACCGCAAGATTTCCATAACGATACGTCCAGTCGGCGAAAACGACAAGCCCATCGGCGGCGGCCCGAACCGGAGTGCCTTCAGCGGCGGCAATGTCCAGACCGTAGTGGGCTAACGGATTATCGGAATCGGCCACCGTGAACCGGCGGGTGACATAGCCCCGCACCGGCGGCAGGGTAGGAACGTCCATGGCGGTGAAGGAGGCTTTTCCGACCCCACGGGCATCGGCCACGGGATTCACGGAAACCCGTGAATCAGGCGTGCGCGGGTAGCTTTCCATTGAGGATTGCCCGGTGGCCTGCCCCGTTCTATCCCACGGAACCGACTCGGAGAGATCGGTTCGGCCTCCGGCCATCATGCGGCGGATTTGCTGTTCCAGAGACCGCAATTCGGCCAGTTGGACGCCAAGCTGGGCAGCCTTGTCACCGGAACTCTCGAGCTCGCTCACCCGCTGCCGGAGAGGTTCCACCTCGGCGGCGCGTTTGGCAACGACCCAGAACAGAATCGTTTCGGCAGCCGCATAAAGGACGAGGAGAGCGGCGATCCCAATCAGAGCGGTCAGGCCGATTTGGGTCAGACGATATTGGCGAACACCCGATTCGTCATCGGGGATAATAAGAACCTTCCAGCTACGCCGCCGCTTCGCACCCACAGGCCAAAAATATCCTTTTCATGGAAAGATTGAATATACCTATTGCTCCAGCAAGTGTCAAGCCGAGCCAAGTGCTATAGATAGCTCTGAGCAAGTGAGGATAAGCACTTCTATTCGATTAATCCCCGCCCGCGAGCGGCCTCGAAGAACAGAATCCCGGCCGCCACCGACACGTTCAGGCTGTCCATACTTCCGAAAATCGGGATAGAAACGACCACGTCGCAGTCACGCCGGAGGAGGGCTGATACACCCATGCCCTCGGAGCCGAGGATGAGTAAGGTCTTGCCATTCCAGTGGTAGGAGCGATAGGAAAGGGCTTTTGGTTCGGCGGCGGTAGCCACGACCCAGAAGCCCGATTCCCTTGCCATCCGGGCGGCCTGAGACAGATTCACCACCTGAAAAACGGGGACAAGGTAGGCGGCTCCGGCGGAGGCCTTTACGACCGCCTCGGTAATTCCCGCTTGCCGCCTCTCGCGGATGACTACTGCGGAGACCGCCGCGGCCTCGGCCGAGCGCAGGATGGCTCCGAGGTTTTGTGGATCGGTGACTCCGTCGAGCATGGCGATAAGAGGAGGCGGGCTATCAGGTAGAGAGGCCAGGAAATCCCGGATATCGTACCGCATGACCGGAGGCCGGGCCAGTGCGCGAACTCCCTGGACGGTCAATCCCTCTTCGACGGGAAAAGAATCCATCATCGAAATCGGAACGCGCTGCCGCTCGGCCTGTTCGCGAATGGCAGTGATGGTTTGTCCATGAGCCCGCCGCGTAAGCTCCACGTTCTGAACCAATCCCAGACGGAGCGCTTCGAGAATCGGCTTGCGGCCATAAAGGTGGAATAGCCCGGCGGTCGGGCCGGGCTTGTCAGTTTTCGCTGGACCACGAGAGGCAGGTGCTCTGGAACCTACTTTGGGGCTCGGACTCCCTTTGCCCTTGCGGCGGTTCATCCCTCGATCATCTCCAGTATCCGTTCCAAGTCCTCGGACGTAAAAAATTGTATTTCCAGAACTCCGCCTTTGCCTTTGGGTTTTATGCGAATGCGGGTAGAGAACCTCAGGCGAAGTCGTTCCTCGATCTTGCTCAGTGCAAGCTGCTGCTGGCGATCGGCAGTCAAGTCCGCTCCAGTACGAGGTTTGGGTGCGCGACGGGTGAGGTCCTCGGCCTCGCGAACGGTGGGTCTGCCGTCGGCCAGAAAGGAACGAAACAGGCGGTCGCGACGGCGGGGATTTTCGACGGAAAGCAGCGCGCGGGCATGACCGACCGTGATCCGTCCCGCCGCCAGAGCAGCCTGAATCTCCTTGGGAAGCTTGAGAAGCCGGAGAATATTGGCTACATGGGCGCGGCTGACGCCGAGTTTTTGCGACACCGCTTCCTGAGTAAGCGAACACTTGGCCTGAAGAGACTGGATCGCTTGCGCGAGTTCGATGGGATTGAGGTCCTCCCGCTGGACGTTCTCAAGCAAGGCGAGCTCGAGCATTTCCTCATCGCTCGCCCGGTCTCGAATCAGAGCCGGGATGCTGTCCAAGCCGGCCGCTCGCGCGGCTCGCCAGCGACGTTCGCCGATGATGAGCTGGAAGCGGTCATCCATGCGACGGACGAGCACCGGCTGGAGAATGCCCTGCGCCTGAATGGACTGCTTGAGCTCCTCGATGGATTCCTCGTCGAAGACCTGTCGCGGCTGGAAGGGATTGGGATCCACGCGGTCAACGGGAATGTCGGTGACCAGCGTTCCGGCTTCCGCCGGGACCTCGGCCTCGCTGATGAGCGCGGCCAATCCTTTGCCGAGTCCTTTGCGCGCTTTCATGCCGCCGCCTCTTCTACAGGTAGTCCTTGCGCGACGAGGAACTCCCGCGTGAGATCGCGGTAGTTCTGCGCGCCGCGCGAAGACGGATCATAGCTGTACACCGGCTGGCCGTAGCTGGGGGCTTCGGACAGGCGGACGTTGCGGGAAATGGCCGTCTTGTACACTCGCTCGCCGAACACCTGAGCGATTTCGTCGGCGACCTGACGCGAGAGATTCAAACGGCCGTCATACATGGTGAGAACGATGCCTTCAATCTGCAAACCGGGATTGAGATGCCGCTGCACGAGCCGCACGGTCTTCATCAAATGCGCCAGTCCCTCCAGAGCGAAGTACTCGCACTGCATGGGAACCAGCACGGAGGAAGCGGCGGTGAGGGAATTGAGCGTAAGCAAACCGAGCGACGGCGGACAGTCCATGACGACGAACGTGTACTCGTCGTTCAGGTTCTTGAGCGCCTGCGAGAGGAGATGTTCGCGGGCGATCTTGGCGACCATCTCGATTTCGGCACCATGCAAACGCTCATCGGAAGTGATTACATCGAGACGTTCATAGGCGGTCTTGCGAATGACCTCGTGAACGGGGAGATCGTTGATGAGGAGATCGTAGGTGCCGGGACGATTCTCGCTGACGGGCAGACCGAGACCCGCCGTCGCATTGTGCTGGGGATCCATGTCCACGAGGAGCGTGCGATAGCCTTCGAGGGCCAGGCCGACTCCGAGGTGAATGGCGGTGGTGGTCTTCCCCACTCCGCCTTTCTGATTGGCAATGGCAATCGCTTTGGGCATCGTTGTAATATAGACGCAGTCTGTCTCAAAAGCAAGCGAAACGGACGACTTATCCTCCGGCCATCAATCCCAGCTTAGGGGCATGTTTTTGCTGGAAGCGAGCGCGGAGACCGGGATGGGAAGCGAGCTCCGGGTCTTCCTCAACCAAGTCAAAGGCGCTCTGGCGGGCGGCGAGGAGGAGCGGTTCATCGCGGGCGGGATTGCTGTAACGAAGCTCGTACTCCCCGCTCTGCCGGGTTCCGAAGAATTCGCCCGCTCCGCGCAGTTCCAGATCGCGGCGGGCGATCTCGAAGCCGTCGTCCGAGTCCAGCAGAGCCTGCAACCGCGCTTCGGCCTCGGGAGTGACATGCGGAGCGGTCAGCAGAATGAACCACGCTTTCTGTCCCTTGCGGCCGATGCGTCCGCGGAGTTGATGCAACGCCGCCAGACCGAACCGCTCGGCATTCTCGACCAGCATGATGGAAGCGTCGGGAACGTCCACACCGACTTCAACGACCGACGTCGCGATAAGGATGGGAGTCTCGCCGGAACGGAACTTGGTGAGAGCGTGTTGCTTTTCATCTGAACTCAGTTTGCCGTGCAGTAGACCCACCTTGACGGCCCGGAGCGCACCGCGCGATACGCGAGCGTGATACTCGACGGCGGCTTCAGTGTCGAGTTTGGCGGACTCTTCGATGAGCGGACAGATGATGAAGGCGCGCTCGCCCTCGCGAGCCTTCTCGACAAAAAACGAATAGATATTCTCGCGGTCGAGTTCGGCGCGGCGGACGGTCGCGACCTGACGGGCTCCGCCGGGCAGATCGCGAAGGACCGATTCATCCAGATCGCCCATGTGAGCGAGGCGCATCGTGCGCGGAATGGGCGTAGCGGTCATCAGCAGGAGATGCGGGCGAGTTCCCTTCGAGCGGAGCGCGGATCGTTGCTCGACTCCGAAACGGTGCTGCTCATCAATCACCACCAGACCGAGTTTGGAAAACGTGATGTTCTCTTCGAGCAGCGCGTGTGTGCCGATGACGATATTCACGTCATGCGCAGCAATATCGGCAAGGATAGCGCGTTTTTCGCGGACCTTCAGCCCGCCGCGCAGAAGACAAGTGCGGAGTCCGGCGGCTTCGGCGGATTCGGTGATGCGCTGCGCGTGTTGCTGAGCGAGCAGCTCGGTGGGAGCCATGATGGCGGACTGCCAGCCGGAATCGGCGGCCATCGCCATCGCCAGCAGCGCGACGGTGGTTTTGCCGGAGCCGACTTCGCCCTGCAGAAGCCGCTGCATGGGGATGGGCTTTTCGAGATCGGTGCGAATTTCGTGCAGAACCTGCCGCTGTCCTTGGGTGAGTTCGAACGGCAGAGCCTTGAGCACTGTGCGGGTGATCGGCCCGATGTTCTCGAACGCGACTCCGCCGGGCGCGGAACTGTTGAGGTGCCGGCGATAGGCGAACAGAAGCTGATAGAAGAATAACTCTTCGAAGCGCACGCGTTGCCAGGCCGCTTGAAGCGATTCCCAGGAATCGGGGAAGTGAATCTGCTCGCAGGCTTCGGCGCGGGAGAGCGCACCGATCATGCGAAGATCGCGTTCCGGAAGAAACTCGATCAGTTCGGGATGGGCGATATTAAGAGCGGCGCGCATAATGCGGCGGAGCGTGGCGCTCTCGAGTCCGACCTTACGGAGCGGCAGACTGCCGGGATAGAGAGAGATGATGCGGCCGGTGTGATAGAGCTCGCGGTCGCCTTCTTCCTTCAAGCGATCCAGGGCGGGGTGAACGATCCGCCAGCCGCCCATTTCCTGCACGACTCCCGAAATGGCCACCAGATCGCCGACGCGCATGGATTTCTTCCAGTAGGCGATGCCCTGAAACCACACGCACTGCAGAACATCGGTGCCGTCGTCAATTCCGGCCACCAGCCACTGTTTGCCGCGGCGGCTGCGCATCGGCTGGACGTAGGCCACCTCGCCGACGATGGTGACCTCATGCTCGGTCAGTTGAAGGTCTTTGACCTTCATGATTCGCGAGCGATCGAGGTAGCGACGCGGGAAAAGTTCGAGCAAATCCTCGACCGTCACTATGCCCAATTCGGCGAGCGTTTTCTCACGCTCCTGACCGACGTAGGGAACGGAGGAAACGGGAGCGCTCAGTCGAGATGCGGTCAAAGACACGCCGCGACTACCGCTGACGGATGGTGTAGGTGAGAACGGCTTCCTTTTCGGGTTCAACAGTAACGCGGAACTCCAGTTTGGTGGAACTAATCTTTTTGTGGGCAACGCTTTCGCGAATGATGTCCCAATCGCCCCAGAAATAATCCACCACAACGATTTCAACGGTCTCGCTCTTGTGGTTGCGGAGCTTCACTTCGTAGTCGGTCTCGGTAACGCGATCGGAGATGCGACGCAGATCGGTCTGTTTGCGCTCGACCGCAATGTCGAAGGCTTCGCCGACGCGTACGCGGATTTTTTCGTTCTTGGGAGTGTGCTGAACGTTGTCTTCGCCGATGAACTCCTGTCCGCCGTCGTCCTGCTGATAGACGCGGACGCGGCCAGCGGGAATCGCCATGCCGAGACCGTTCTCCTGCGAATTCTCGAATTCGAGGGAAACGCCGACTCGATCCTGCTTGCGCTGCCAGTCGTAGTCATAGATGCGTTTCGTCTTGACCGACGTGAGTGGGAAGAGGCTAATCTGCTTGGTTTGTTGATCGAGCACGGTGGCGGGGCGCTGTAGTGTGTACAGGTGATACTCGAAGAACGCGCGCTCCTCGAATTGCGCATCGGCCGCCATTGCCACTTCCTTGTATAGCTTTCTCACGGCACCGGTGCGTGGCTGTTCGGCGCGGTGGATTTCTCCGGCAATGAGTTTCAGTTTCGCGTCCTTGTAGCTCGTTCCGCTGGTGTTGTTGATGGTCACCCACGCATCGAGATCGGCTTTGTCCGTTTTCTCGCGAATCACCATAACGTAGTCGGCCCGCCATGAGAGTCCGGTGGTCAAATAGGAGACTTCGGCTTCTTTTTTGCCACCGTCGCCGGCCTTCACGAGCCAGCGAAGCGTGGGACGGGTGAGAAGTCCTTCGGGAAGATCGGGATAACGAATCTCGGCGGCTTTGTCGAGCAGTAGACTACGGAGCGAACCATCGCTCTGACGAATGATGATCTGTCCGCCGGAAAGCCCGGAAACGAGCAGCGTGCCGGAGGCGATATCTCCCTTCTCGGTCACGATCTCGATCTGCCGGTCCACGTACTTCTGAAGAAGCTTTTCGGGCGAGACAAGATCATAGTCGAAATTCTGCTCGAGAAGTTCCACACCGGGAGCCTTGAAGTGAACGGAAGTGCCATCAATCTGGCCGGAGACGTCGCGGAACAACACCTCGCCGGTTCCCTTCAGAAATTCCATTTCGCGAACGTCGCGGACGAGAGCCAGATTATCGTTGTACACGGTCAGGGAGACGCCGGTCTTCGCAAGCGCAACGCCGGTCAGTGCCAGCGCGATCACGACTGAAATGATGTATTTCATGACTCATCCTCCTTAATCGAGTCTATTTCTTCGAGGTAGCGATCTACTTTTTGAAGCACGGATTCGAGGTCGGTAAGTTTGCAGCGTTCGGTTTCGACCACGTCTGCGTTGGCATTTTGAACGAATTTGGGATTGGCGAGACGAGCTCGCGTGCCGTCCACGAGTTTCAAGAGGCGTTCATGTTCCTTGGAAAGGCGAGCGCGCTCGGCCTTCAGATCAATAAGACCACCCAGTGGAACGAACACTTCCAATCCGCGCACAACCGCCGACGCACTGCCGCGGGGTTTCTCTTTATCGAAGTCGAGACGTTCGAGTCCGGCCAGTCGGGCGATGACGGGAGAAAATTCACGGAGGAACTCAAGATGCAATTTGGAATCCCCGTGAACGCCTACCGACATGCGAGCGGACTGCGGAATACGGAGTTCGCCGCGAATCGTACGCAAAGTATTGATGATATCTTGCAGAAGCGAGAACTCTTCTTCCACATTCTCGTCAATGAGTTCGGGCCGTGCGGTAGGAAAGGGAGCGAAGAGGATCGTCTCACTGCGCTGGAACTCGGGCCACTCGGAGTCGGACAGTTTGCGGAGTTCCTGAAAAAGTTCTTCGGTGATGAAGGGCATGAACGGATGCAGCAACCGGAGGATGCCGTGGAGAATGCCGAATGCGTGACGCAGTGCAGAGTTTCGCTCGTCTCCACCATTCTGCAGGCGAGTCTTGATAAGTTCAAGATACCAATCGCAGAAGTCGTTCCACACGAACGCATAGAGCAATTTGGCGGCGTCGGCGAAACGCATTTCTTCGAGCGCTCGCGTGACGTTCCGCTGAGTCGAGAAGAAAGAAGAGGTGATCCAGCGGTCAATGAGGTTGTCGGGAGCCGCGTTCAAGGCGTCCACGGGCGTGAAAGCGAAAGCATCACCGTCTTCGGGCAGATTCATGAAGAGCAGTCGCGACGCGTTCCAGATCTTATTGGCGAAGTTGCGGCCCGTTTCGCAGAGTTCGGACGTGAAGCGAATATCGCCGCCGAGCGGAGTCAGCGACACCATCGTGAAACGCAACGCGTCGGCTCCATACTGGCCGATGACGTCGAGCGGATCGGGCGAGTTGCCGAGCGACTTGGATAATTTGCGGCCCTTCATGTCGCGAACCATTCCGGTAAAATACACTTCGCGGAACGGTTCAACACGGAAAACTTCCTCGGACGCCATAATCATGCGGGCGACCCAGAGGAAAATAATATCGGGGCCAGTGATGAGCGTGCTGGTCGGGAAGAAGTGCTTAAGATCGGGTGTTTCTTCCGGCCAACCCATCGTGGAGAAGGGCCATAACCACGAGGAAAACCAGGTGTCGAGAACGTCGGGGTCCTGTTCGAGCGTTAAGCCGGCATATTTCGGATTGTGCGACGGATCTTCGACCGCGCAGATGACTTCGCCGGTCTCCTTCACGGTCCACAGCGGAATGCGATGTCCCCACCAGAGCTGACGGGAGATACACCAATCGCGGACGTTTTCCAGCCAGTGAAAATAGGTCTTCTCCCAGTGCTTGGGATAGAACTTGACGCGACCTTCGCGAACCGCACGAATCGCCGGTTCGGCGAGGTCCTTCATTTTCACGAACCACTGCTCGGAAAGAAGGGGTTCGATCATCGTGCCGGTGCGCGCGTTGTGTCCGACTTGATGAGTGTACGGTTCGATTTTCTCGATCAGTCCCCGCGCTTCGAGATCCTGCACGACCCGCCGGCGGCACTCTTCGCGCGAGAGACGGCGATACGGTTCGGGTACCTGATCGGTCATGAAACCGTCGGGGCCGATGACCTCGACGAATTCGAGATCATGCCTGATGCCGATTTCGAAATCGTTGGGATCGTGAGCGGGAGTGACTTTCACGCAGCCGGTGCCGAACTCGCGATCCACGAACTCGTCGGGGACGATGCGAATCGGACGATTCGCCAGAGGGAGAATCGCCGTCTGGCCGTGCAAGTGCCGGTAGCGGGAATCCTGAGGATGAACGGCAACGGCAGTGTCGCCGAGCATGGTTTCGGGGCGCGTGGTGGCCACGACGAGATGACCCGAACCATCGGAGAGCGGATAGCGGATGTGCCAGAGGTGCGAGTTGACGGTTCGGTATTCCACTTGCTCATCGGAGAGCGCGGTGTGCGAGACGGGATCCCAATTGACGATTCGCTGGCCGCGATAGACGAGTTCTTTTTCGTACAGCCGGACGAAGATGGTAGCAACGGCACGGGAAAGACTTTCATCGAGCGTGAATCGCTCGCGAGTCCAATCGCAGGACGCACCGAGTTTGCGAAGCTGCTGTAAAATTATGCCGCCGTGGTGTTCTTTCCACTCCCAAATCCTGGTCACCATCTTTTCGCGGCCGAGATCATGACGGGTCAGACCCTGCTTGTGCAGTTCGGCTTCGACTTTAACCTGCGTGGCGATTCCGGCATGATCGGTACCCGGCAGCCACAGCGTGTCCTCGCCGAGCATGCGATGCCAGCGAATCAGAATGTCCTGCAATGTGTTGTTGAGCACGTGGCCGATAGTGAGAATGCCGGTGACGTTGGGCGGGGGAATCACGATGATGAACGGCTTATGGCCTTCGCGAATGGGAGCAGTGAAATAGCCGCGCGACTCCCATTGTTCATAGAGGCGGCTTTCGACGGCGGAAGGATTGTAGGCTTTTTCCAGTTGAACGGTCGGCATGGAGAAATCAGTGATTTTGGATTATACGTAGCGCGGCTGACGGGGACGACCGCGCCCCAATAGACGAATGACCAGAAAACCGAAAACGAAACCTCCGATATGCGCGAACCACGCGATGCCGCTCTCGTCACCCAGCGCTCCGGGGATTTGCATGACGAACCAGAGACCAAGCACCAGAAAAGCGGGCACGCGCACGAAACGGATGAAGAAGAAGAACCAGATGAGAACGACGACGCGGGCGCGCGGATAGAGGATCAAATACGCGCCGAGAACGCCGCTGATCGCGCCCGACGCTCCGATCATGGGAATGGCGGACGTGACGTCAGAGAACGTGTGCGCCAGCGCGGCGGCCAGGCCGCACACTACGTAAAAGAGAATGAACTTCAGGCGGCCGAGGTAATCCTCGACGTTGTTGCCGAATATCCAGAGGTAGAGCATGTTCCCCGCCAGATGCATGATGCCGCCGTGGACGAACATCGAGGAAAACAGCCCCGTCCAGTGCGCGGGAACCTGCGGAAGCTGGAGCAGATCGCGCGTCAACAGAATCGGAATCGCGCCGAACGTGTACACGAACTTCTGGAGCGCGGCGGGCGGTAACGTCATCTGGTAGACGAAAACCACGACGTTGGCGGCGATGAACGCAACGGTGACGAACGGAAACCGGCGGGTCGGATTCTCGTCACGAATCGGAATCATAGCCGTCGGGGCACGTTATCGTACCGTAACGGTGACGTTCCAACTACGTTCGTTCCCCGCCCGGTCAGCCGCCCAAAACACAACGTCATGGGGTCCCTTGCCGAGCGGTTGATCGGTCCAAATCGGTCCGCCCCGCTCATCATACTCGAACTCGGGAATCGCCGCGCGTCCATCCACCGCGCAGCGAATGGAGCTATCGTCCACGCCCGATTCCGAATCGGTCAGTTCAAACGTGAGCTTGCCTTGTCCGCCCGAGACCAGCAACCGTGGAGGATCGTGATCTTCCGCCACGCCGTACACTCCGCCGCGCAGGACGTTGCAGGCGATGGATTCGGTCGCATCGCGGTCGGCCCGTCTCCACAGCGTGCGGCGGCCGCCCGATTCGCGACGCTCGTAGAAATACAGTCCCGGCAGAGACTCGCCGTCGGCCAACCGATAGGTGAGAACGTGGCGGTCTCCGAAAGCGAAATCATCGGGGCCGATGCGGATTTCGCGGTCTCCAAGCGACTCGATCTCCGCCCACGCCGCCAGCGGGTCGTGGCCGAGCTCTACTTCGAAGCGACCGGAGCAGAGCGTTCCACCGGAAGAAGGCGACTTGAGCGGATTCCACGCTCCGGCGGTAACATTGAGAAAGACTTCGGCGGTGTTGCCCGCGCGATCCACCACTTGCACCGTCACCGGTTCGCCATTCAGATCGTGCAGCCAGCCACGGGAAACATCCATCGAGTCGGCGTTTGCCGTCGGCATGTCGAACAGGCGGCGGATATCGGTGTCATTATGACGACGCGCGGACCACACGATTCGCGCATAGATCTCGGCCGGTCCGAGGAGATCTATGCGCGCGCAGTGAATCTCGTGCGCGATTCGATCTCCGATCAGAACGCGGATGACGGATGGCACCGCATGTCGCCCCCACGGGCCGGGATCGTAGGTCTGAATGAACAACGCGACGGCTTCGTCGGAGCGAATTGCGCTTCCTTGCCAACGGCTCCCGGCTTCACGCGTGAGGGTGACGCGTTTGCCGCGCGCAGTCGGCGTTATATCACTCAGGGAAATCCACGAGACTCCGGTGATCAGCGGATCGGTTTTGTCGAGGGGCGAAAAGTTTCTCAGCGGATCGGTTTGCACCGCCTCGTTCCGAATCTCAAAGTGCAGGTGGGGCGCTCCGACGCCCGAGCTGCCGGTGTAGGCGAGCAGGTCCCCTTTTCGGAACACACACGACATTGTGGAGTCGGCGTACAGACAATCCATGCGATACGTACCTCGTACCAACTGGGAATCGCGCATCATACTCTCGATCCGCGGTTCGAAGCGGCTGAGATGTCCGAATACGGCGGTTCGTCCATCGGACAGCCGGAAGTAGAGCACCCGGCCATAGCCGGAGGGCGACACGGCGATTCGCTCGACCCATCCGTCGGCGGGCGCAACGACCGGAAGAGCGCGTCCGAACGTTCGGAGATCCACTCCGCCGTGGAAGTGATCGTTGCGGGAATCGGCGAATCCGCCGGTGAGAATCCGCGATTCGGGCAACGGCCAGAGCAGATCGTCGGCGCGCACGACCTCACTTTGGCTTGCGGCCAGCAGAAGCGCGCCGAACAGGATCAGTATTCGCGCCATCTCATACTCACTCCGAGCAGGAGTCCGGCCATTGTCATCCACGTAAGGAGCGAACTCCCCCCATAGCTGATGAAGGGCAACGGGACTCCCGTGACCGGCAGCAAGCCCACGGTCATGAACATGTTGAGCAACACTTGAAGCGTGAGGAGGCTGACGATGCCGGCGGCAACAAGGGAGTGAAAGGGATTATGGCAACGCGCGGCGAGCCGGATGCCTTGATAGAATATCGTGAAGAACAGGAGCAGGACCAGCGCCGATCCGAGGAAGCCGAATTGTTCCCCCCAGGCCGAGAAGATGAAATCGGTGTGTCCTTCGGGAAGGAATTTCAATTGAGTCTGGGTGCCGCTCAAGAATCCCTTGCCGGTCATCCCGCCCGATCCGACGGCGATCTTCGATTGAATGATCTGGTAGGCCGAGCCGAGCGGATCGGCTTCGGGATTGACGAACGTGAGCAGTCGTTTCTGCTGATAGGGATGCAAGTGGTTCCACAGCGCCGGTGTAGCCGCTCCCAGAGCCACAAACGCAACCGTCGCGATCACGATGACCAGCCACCTGCGTGACGCGAGAAAGAGAGCGACCAGCAAGCCGAGCAGGGCTAGCGCGTGCAACGTCAAGTTCCACGACGTGATGACGGCGATGACCGGCAGCGCAATCAGCAGCAGGTGCCAGAGGGGAACGCCGCCCCAACCGAGCATGCAGAACATCATCATCGGAAAGACCAGCGCCGTACCCAGATCGGGCTCGATCAGAATGAGGAACGTGGGAACGATCGTCATGGCCAGTGCCGCGAAGGTGAGTCCGGCGCGACCGGCTTCGCGGGGATATCCGGAGATGAGTCTGGCCAGCCCGAGCAGGGTAGTGATTTTTACGGCTTCAGAGGGTTGAAGCTGAAAGGCTCCGAGGTTGATCCAGCGTTTCGCTCCCATCTGGGTTTGACCGATGACCAGCACCGCCAGCAGCGCGACGATTCCGAGGCCATACGCGAGCGACGCGAAGAGCTGGATGTAGCGGATTTCCACGGCCGCCACGATGACCATAATCACCAAACCTGCAGCGACCCAAATCAGTTGGCGATAGAAATGTGCAGACGCCAGCGCGCCTTCGGCGAAGCTGGTGGAGAAGTTGGCGATAAGTCCCACCAGCGTCAAGACAATCACTGCGCCGAGTACGCGCAGATCGAGACCCCACAGCGGACGTTGCATCAGTGGGAGTCCCCGGCCAATGCGAGTCCGGGTTCGACGCCTCGTTCGGCCAGAACGTAACGTCTCATGAGCAGGTTGGACAGCGGGGCCGCCGCGGAGGAACCGTGCTCCCCGAACTCAACAAGCACGCAAGTCGCGATGATGGGATCTTCGACGGGAGCGAATCCGACGAACCACGCGTGATCGTCGCCGTGCGCATTCTGGGCCGTTCCGGTTTTCCCGGCGATGTGAACTTCCTGGTTCCGCTGGCCGCGGGCGGTTCCCGATTCTCCCCAGACAACGCGACGCATTCCTTCGCGAATGAGTGCGATATTCTCGGCAGAAGCATTGAGCGGCTCATCCGTGGGAGGGGGAGGAGTAGCTACCTTGCCGGTGACGGGATCGTAGATGGCACGAACGAGATGAGGTTGCCGCCAAACCTTGCCGTCGGCGGCGGCGGCGGCATAGGCGCACATCTGAACCGGCGTTACCAAGACTTCACCCTGACCGATAGCGATGGAGAGAATGAATCCTTTGGTCCAACCGCGGGGGCCGTATCGCTTATTATAGTACGCTTCGGACGGGGCGAGACCTTCCGCTTCCGAAGTTTGGTCAATCCCCGTTAGCCGGCCAAGGTGGAAGCGACTCATGGCGCGATGGACACCATCCACACCGATCAGCAGCCCCAGGCGATAGAAGTAGACGTCGCAACTGGCTTCGATCGCAGTCAGGGCGGAAACGCGGCCATGTCCCCCCTTGCGCCAACACTTGAACGTGCGATTCCCGAATGTGAAATGCCCGGGACAATGAATAGACCATTCGGGAGTGACGGCTTCGCTCTCGAGACCTTCAAGAAGCATAGCCATCTTGATCGTGGATCCGGGCGGATACATCGTCTGCACGGCCCGGTTGAGCATCGGTTTGGACGGATCTTCGAGGAGAACGTTCCACTCGGAAACGTTGACGCGACCGGCGAAGATATTGGGATCATAGGAGGGAGCGCTGGCCAAAGCCAAGATGCCGCCCGTACGGACGTCCATGGCAGCGATAGCACCGATCTTGCCGACCAGCAGCGACTCGGCCAATGCCTGCAGTTCCAGATCGAGAGTCAGCCACAATTCCCGTCCGGGAATCGGTTCCACGCGGCGGAGTCTCTCAACGGCTCCGACCTCTTGCCCGTGAGCGTTGACCACCGATACCCGGCGGCCGTTGCGTCCGCGGAGCTCGGCGTCATGGAGACGCTCCAGACCGCGTTTTCCCACGAGGTCTCCCATCTCGAGACCGGGCCAACGGGACAACTCCTCTTTGGAGATCTCGCTTACATAGCCGATGGCATGGGGAGCGAGCCGATCCGGGTAGGCTCGCTTCTGTTCCATTTCAAGGAATGCTCCGGGAATGAGATCGCGCAATTCCTCGAATTTGGAGAGTTCTTCAAAGGACAGATCGCGTTTGATTCGAACGGGAGCGAAGGTTCCCCGATTGGGACGTAGCTCTTGCGGGAGGAAACCCTCGGTGAAACCGAGAATCTGCTCCAGCAGTTCCATGCTCCGTTTGTCCCTCCAGAGTTCGCGTGGCACTCCGTAGCATGAGTAGGCGGGACGATTGGTCACCAAGAGGCGATTATGCCGGTCGCGCATCGCTCCGCGGGGAGCGGGAATCTCGATAATCCGGAAGCGATTGCTGTCGGCCTTTTCGCGATATTCCTCGGAGTGAAGAACTTGCAGATGAAACAGACGAAAGCCCAGCATCGCGAAGAGCAGCGTTCCGATGATTCGAAAGGCCCACAAGCGGACGGCGTCGGTTCCGAGACGGGGGCTCACGCGGGGCGCACCTTATGGAACGGCGAGACGTACCAGAGCAGTCCCAGAACCGTAGTGTAGGCCGCCGAGGGCAAACCGGTCGCCAAGTAGGCCGGCAGGAAACTGCATCCGGCAGCGCGGGCCAGCAGATAGTGGGAGAAGGCCTGATCGGCCACGGCGGCTATCGCAAGATAGATTCCCCACGGCCACCACAATCGAATCCAGGTTTCGTCCCACAGTTTTCCGCACAGGAAGCCGATCGCGCAATAGGTCAGCGCGGAGGCTCCCAACGGCAATGCGCCGAGCACGTCTTGGCCGAGTCCGACGGCCAATCCGAACAAGGTGCCTTCGATCGGGCCACGCAGAAGGCCGACGTATACGATGAGCGGCAGCGTGAGCGACGGCCGGATCGAGCCCAACGTGAGCAAGCCGCCCAGAGATACATCGAGGATGAGGAGCACGAATCCGATCACGACAAGTCCGAAGCGACTCACGGCACCGGCTCCTTCTGAATCACTCCATCACCGCTCGCGGGCCGTTCGTCTCGGGGGGCAATGACGAACACCTCTTCGAGGGTTTTAAAGCGCACGAACGGTTTCATGAAGCACCAGCCAGCGGCCGGATCGGACGGCGGTTCCACGCGAGTGATAACGCCAACTCGGATGTTTTTCGGAAATACGGCACCGGCTCCGGTCGTCAGAACCACGTCCCCTCGGCGAACATCTTCTCCCGTCGAAAGACCGACAATGGTCCACTGCCCCGGCGCAACCCAGCGAAGAATTCCGGCGACACGTGAGCGCTCGATCAGGACCGACACGCCGTAGGCATTGCCCACGATGGTCTGAACGAGAGCCGAATGGTCACCGACCTCGATCACCTTTCCCACGAGACCCTGAGGCGTAAGTACCGCTGAGTTGACCTGCACACCGGAGGCGCGTCCCACGTCAATGAGCAGGCGTCCGCCGATGCTGGCGCCGGGATGTCCGGTTACCTCCGCGCTCACCAGCGGGAGCGGGAATCGCTCGCGGAATCCGAGCATATCGCGAAGGCGGCGATTTTCCAGGGCGGCGTCACGGAGGTCGGCGTTTTCTTCCGCGAGTCGAACCGCTCGTTCACGCAGAATGGTATTTTCATGCCATAGATCAAACGTGCGCAGGACGAGCACAACCGGCTTGGCGGCAAGAGCGAGAAACGTTCCGGCGTCGCGTTTGAATCCGGCGACGGACGGTTCCTTTCCGATAAAGAGAAGGGTCAGCGATAAGCCGACCGCGGCAAGGAGGATCAACCAATCCAGTCGAGGAAAATACTGCGGAGACGGAGCTCGCATGGAAGGCTATGAGGTGATCAGCACCTTTTGATAGGTCTCGAAGTCATCCAGCACTTTGCCGGTTCCGCGCACGACGCAGGTGAGCGGATCATCGGCAAGAATTACGGGAAGCGAGGTTTCCTCGCGCAAACGCACGTCCAATCCCTTAATCAGAGCTCCTCCGCCGGTCATGACGATGCCACGATCACGGATGTCCGCCGCCAATTCGGGCGGCGTTTTCTCGAGGGCGGTACGCACGGCGTCCACAATTTGCGAGATCGGTTCGCTCAGCGCTTCGCGGATCTCAATGGAGTTGATCTCGATGGCTTTAGGAACGCCTTCCACGAGATCGCGGCCTTTGGCAACGATGGAAAGCTCTTGCTCGAGTTTTACGGCCGAAGCGATGCGAATCTTGATTTCTTCGGCGGTTCGTTCGCCGATCAGCAAGTTGTAGTTTCGGCGCATGAACTGTACGATGCATTCATCGAGTTCGTCTCCCGCGATACGAATCGAGGTCTCGGTAATAATCCCCGACAGCGAGATGACGGCGATTTCGGTGGTGCCACCACCGACGTCAATGACCATGCTGCCGATGGGCTCGCTGACCGGCAATCCCACCCCGAGAGCCGCCGCCATGGGTTCGGCGATGAGATAGACTTCCCACGCTCCGGCATGCTCCGCCGAATCGCGAATGATCCGTTTTTCCGATTTGGTGACGCCGGACGGAACGCACACAATGACCCGCGGACGCAACAGGCGATTCTTCTGCGCCTTGCGAATAAACGCGCGGATCATTACCTCGGCGAGTTCGTCGTCATCAATGACACCGTCGCGCATGGGGCGGATGACTTCCAGATCGCGGTGGGTCTTGCCGAGCATCTCGCGGGCTTCGTTGCCGATGGCGATGACGCGGTTGTCGCGCTTGCGCACCGCCACCATGCTGGGTTCGCGCACGACGATCCCCTTGCCCTTGACATAGACAAGAGTGTTGCAGGTGCCAAGATCAATGGCGATTTCATTGGAAAGGAAACTACCCAATGACAAGGGCATGGATTCCTCGGGGATGGTTTAGGAAGATGCTACGGCTTGTGCGCCGGGCGGCTCGACGGTCGCGCCTAACCTTCATCGGAGAGAATGATTCGATCATCGGGTTTGGGGGGTTCGACGCCTCGCCGTTTCTCGAATTCCCAGAGATATTGCAGGATCAGCGGTTGTTCTTCGGGATCCACTCGAACGTAGGTGGCATAGTAACCGCCCCACTGGCAGACGAGCTTCTGGGCGCGCCTGGCGTCAATCGCCTCCTTCATGGTAGGCAGCTTGCGCGTCATGCGGCCGACCAGTTCGTAGATTGCGCCCCTTACGTCGCGGCGAACGATGTAGTCTTTGCCCGCGTAGCGGACGCGGGAAGATGACCTCACGTAGAGAGGTGGATCAAGGCTTCTGGGCCATTGCATGAGTGACTCCGCTTCAAGAATCAGTGTCGAAAATGTCTTCGACCGGTGAAGACCATGGCGATATCGTGCTCGTCGGCGGCGGCGATGACTTCGTTGTCACGGACGGAGCCGCCGGGTTGAATGATGGCCGTCGCGCCGGCTCGCGCGGCGATATCGAGTCCGTCACGGAACGGGAAAAACGCGTCGGAGGCGCAAACGCTTCCCACGAGATTCAATCCCGCCGCGGCGGCTTTCTCGACGGCGATGCGCGCGGAATCCACGCGCGACATTTGTCCCGCGCCGATGCCGAGCGTGTGCCGTTCGTCGCCAAACACAATCGCATTGGAGCGAACGTGTTTGCAGACCTTCCAAGCGAGTTCCAGCGCGCGACGTTCCGCCGGAGACGGAGAGCGCTTGGTGACGACCTTCAGATCGGCCAGCTCGGGCAGGCCGAAATCCGCTTCCTGCGCCAGATAACCGCCCCACACGGGTCTGAGTTCCATCTGCGCCGCTCGATTCCGCAGTGCGGGCCAGTCGAACGTGAGAAGTCGCAATCCCTTTTTCTTGGCAAACAGGCCGCGGGTCTCGCCTATGAAGTCCGGCGCCAGAATCACCTCGAGAAACATATCGGCGAGGACACGAGCCGTGTCGGCATCCATTGCGCAATTCAGTGCGACAATGCCTCCGAAAGCCGATACGCGATCCGTCTCGAGCGCCAGTCGCAGCG
>JAHJDG010000026.1 GCA_018812265.1 bacterium
GATCGCGGGGAGTATGAAAAGGTGGTACGCGGACGCGGCCCTCGCCGTTCGCTGGACATGCCGTATCAGTGGGGTTGGCCGCGTCTCATGCAGGGCTGGCCGACGCTCTACGGCCATACCGCAACTATCGCTGATCTGGACGGGAACGGTGATCTGGAGGTGCAACTCTCGAACATCGCCAATTACTTCTACGTCTGGCAGCACGACGGTGCGTTCTATCCGGGATATCCGCGCAATCCCCTGTACATTACGTTGCCCACCGATCCACCGAGTGACGTGAATTGGGTGTCCACCGCCGCCGTCGAAACGGCGGCGATGGGCGACATTGACGGCGACGGCGGGAACGAATACGTGTACGGTTGCGGTATCGGCTACTTGTGCGTGTACGGACCGAGCGGACCGATGGACGGTTTCCCGTGGCTGCTCGATACCGCTCTTTTCTCCGGCGTTCCCGCGCTGGTGGATCTCGATGGAATCGAAGGTGATGAAATCGTCATCAACACCTACGACTACTTCGACGGCTTTCCGCAGAATGATCCGCAGGTCCACGTGTACTATCCCGATCACTCGGAAATGGCGGGTTGGCCGAAGCACACCGGACGGCGCTGTCAGTCGTCGCCGGCGGTGGGAGACCTCGACGGCGACGGAGTGCCCGAGATCGTGATCGGCTGCGAAAGCACCTCGAGCGGGCCGGGCCAGATTTTCGCATGGCACGCCGACGGCTCACCGGTCACCGGCTATCCGATCACCGGACTGTTCTCGGTTAACTCCACGCCGACCATCGCCGACATTGACGGCGACACACTGCAGGAAGTCATCATCCGCGTGAAGTTTCAGGACTCCACCACCAACGGCGTGTACGTTTTCGATCATCAGGGTCAGATCAAGCCCGGTTTTCCCGCGCCCGTCAGTTCGGGACATCCCGACGGAGCGTGTGCGGTGGGAGATATTGACGGCGACGGTGATCTGGAAATCGCCTTCGGCAGCATCGAGGCGGTGGATTTGGGCCGCGTGTACGCCTGGCACCACGATGGCACTCCGGTCGCCGGATTTCCGCAGCTTGTGGGAGCCACGTGGGTGGATGGCAGCGTGGCGATGGGCGATGTTTCCGGTGACGGTCTGCCCGATATCGTGGCCACGACCAACGGAGTTTCCGGCGATCCGGGTCACGTAGTGGCTTTCGACTATCAGGGCAACATGGTGGCCGAGTTCCCGCTCTTTCCCGATCCCGGTGACCAGTTTACCTCGATGGAATGCACGCCGACCGTACTCGACGTGGACGGCGACGGCGATATCGAGATCTTCGCCACCGATTGGGAAAACAAAGTGTACGCGTGGGACACACCGGGCATCGTTTCGGAATATCCATGTTGGCCGTCGTTGAAATTCGGGCCGCATCGCACCGGCTGCCGCGCCACCGAGCCGGATCCCGAGCCGCCGAACGCTTCGCCACAACCTTCCGCGAAGGTGAATCGCTTCGAGCTTCTTGATCCGTATCCGAATCCCTTTAATTCCTCGGTGATGCTTCCCTTTACGCTTTCTCATTCTGCACGTGCCGTTCTGAAAGTATACGACGTGCTCGGACGCTTGGTTGCAGAGACCGATCTCGGTATGCTCGAGGCGGGGCAACACCGACACCTGCTCGACGGGCGGCATTTCTCTTCCGGCATCTACATCTGTCAGCTTGAGGCAAATGAAATGACCGCCAGCCGAAAGGTTGCGCTGCTCAAATAATTCACGCCAATCCCAGCACGCGATGAAGGATCGGCCAGTCGGCTGATCCAGTCATAGACATACCCCGGCATTTTGGCGGGGTTTGTTTTCGGAGAAGAGTGAACGGTTGTGGCAGTTCGAGCGGTGGCGCGCTTGGTCGAGGGCCGGCGCGGGGAAATCGGGGAGGATGTGGGACGTGGAAAGGCTTTGAGACGTTTAGAAAGGCGTCGCCGAAAAGCTCCGCCGAGGAGTCGGGCGATAATTCAATGTTTGGGCGGGCGGCGCACAACAAGAACGGCTCGGGAACTCTCAGAAGTCCGCGCAGTTTTACGTAGTGATGGTCGCGCCCGCAGGTAGTCGCTCCCGAGCAGCTTTGGGTGAATCCCGACTGCGGTTTGAAAACGCGACGTTGGGAAGAGGTGCGACCTTCGCTCCGCGCATGGTGGAGGCGGCCCAGCGAATCCGCGCCTGATCGGAGTGACGAAATAACACACAGAGAATGGGGCTGTCCCATAGGTACGAGGCAGCCCTTTTTCATTTTCCCAGAGTCCAGCGTTGCGTTTACTTCAGCAATACCAGCTTCTGCGTCGCCGGTTTCTGACGAATGGTGGCGGAAGCGAGACGGGCAAAGCAAATGCCGCTGGATTGATCTCCCGCGTTCCACATCGCGCGATAAATCCCCGGTTCACGCATGTCATCAGCGAGTATCGCGACGCGGCGGCCGAGCAGATCAAACACTTCCAGCCGAACGGAAAGCGCGCGCGTCACCGTAAAACTCGATCATCACCTGAGAATTGAAAGGATTGGACAGATGACAGAAAACGAAGGTAGCTAAGTAGAACTCATCTCAAAAACAACAGACGGGAATTTGTATCCCCGTGGGGTCTCTCCAGAGGCCCCCGTCCGGTCAGCAAGGTGGTGGAGGGGTGACTCTGGAGAGTCACCA
>JAHJDG010000027.1 GCA_018812265.1 bacterium
ATCCCGCCCGCCGCCTTCACTCCCACGCCCACGGGTTTCGCCAGCCGCGACAGCAACCGCACGTCCTCCACCGTCGCGCCGCCCGGTCCGAATCCGGTGGACGTCTTGACGAATTGCGCGCCCGCCTCAAAGCACAGCACGCACGCGCGCTTTTTCTCGTCATCGTCCAGCAGTGCGCATTCCATAATCACCTTCAGAATCGCTCCGCCTTCGCGACAGGTTTCGGCGACGCGGGCAATATCCTCGCGAACCCATACGTCCTGCCCGGCTTTCAGCCCACCGATCCACAGGACCATGTCAATTTCGGTCGCACCGAGGCGAATCGCCTCGCGCGCTTCCGCCACTTTGTTCGCCGTCGTCGCCGCTCCCAGCGGGAATCCCACCACCGTGCACGATTTTACGTCCGTATCTTCCAGCAAATGGCTGACGACGCTCACGTACACCGGGTTGACGCACACCGACGCGAAGCGGTATTCCATCGCCTCGCGGCATAATGCCTCGATTTGCGCCGGAGTCGTTTCCGCCTTGAGCGCGGTATGATCAATCATGGCCGCCAGTTCGGAAAGCGTCATGCCAGATTCCCCGCCTGTACTCTCCCTTCTATCGCCGTCAGAACGTCATCATAGGAATCGGTGAACTTTTTCACGCCATCTTCGATCAAGTCCTCCGTGATCTTCTGCAAATCCACGCCCGCATGAGTAATTCGCTCGAAAGTCTCTTCGGCGGTCTTCAGATTCTCAACGAGTCTGCCGGAGGGACGTCCGTGATCCTTCCATGCATCCAGAGTAACCGGTGGCAGCGTGTTGACCGTGTGTTTCGCCACCAATTCCTCGATGTACAGGACGTCGCTGTAGGCCGGGTCTTTCGTTGAAGTGCTGGCCCACAGCGGCCGCTGTACGCGCGCGCCGCGCTCGGCTAGCGCCTTCCAACGCGAGGAAGCGGTCACTTCCAAGAAGTGGCGGTAGGCGATGCAGGCGTTCGCGACGGCAGCCTTGCCGATCAGTTTACTCTGACCTTTGGCAAGAAGCTGCTTGTCGGCGGCGGTATCTACACGGCTGACGAAGAAGCTGGCCACCGACGCAACGGTGGACACGTCATCGCTACAGCCGATCCGTTCTTCCATCGCCTGCAAGTACGTCTCGAGCACGCTCCGGTACTGCCGGAGCGAGAAGATAAGCGTTACGTTGACGTTGATTCCGTCAGCCAGCAGCAAGCGGACTGCGGGCAGACCCTCTTCCGTCCCCGGAACCTTGATCATCAAATTCGGACGATCAACCTTTTTCCACAGTCGCTGCGCCTCGACAACGGTCTTCTCGGTGTTGTGGGCGAGTTTCGGAGAGACCTCGAGACTTACGAAACCGTCGGCTCCGTCGGAGGAAACATAGACCGGATGCAGAGCATCCGCAGCTCGCTGAACGTCAGCTACCGCCAGATGCTCGAACGTCTCCTGCGGCGACCAGTTGCATTCGATACCGGCCAGTATGTCGGCGTCGTAGTCACTGCTGCCGATGATGGCTTGTTGAAAGATCGTGGGATTGGAGGTCATGCCGCGCACGCCCTCGTCAATCATCCGCGCGAGTTCACCGGAATCGAGAAGTTTGCGGCTGATGTAATCGAGCCAGAGGGACTGTCCGTGTTCGAAGGTTGCCTTGATAATCGGATGTTTCATCACGTTGCCTGTGGGTGTCGAACCAGAATCCAATGTGCAGAACTCTATCGGTCGCTATGATCTTTCCTTCTCGATCTCAAGAACTTTGCGCAGGCGGCGTTCATGGCGGTCGGCGTGCGAGAACTCCGCGCCGAGAAACGTCTTGACGATCTCCAGAGCGAGGGAAAGACCGATGACGCGCGCGCCCAAACAGATCACGTTCATGGCGTCGTCCTCCACTCCCTGACGAGCGGAGAACGTATCGTGACAGACGGCGGCGCGGATGCCCGTGACTTTGTTGGCGGCAATCGAGGTTCCCACCCCGCTGCCGCAGACCAAAATCCCGCGCTCGGCTTCCCCTCCCGCGACGGCATGGGCTACGGCTCGCGCGAAATCGGGATAATCCACGGGCTCGGCCGACGCTGTGCCCAAATCCATCACGTCCCGGCCCAACTCCCGCAAGTGCGAAACCAGATATTTCTTGAGCGCATATCCGGCATGGTCGGCGCCGATGGCGATTATCATTTCTCGCAATCCTTCCCTCTTATTCACCTTCCCGTAATCACGGATTTCGCGCGGGCGGCGATATTCTGCGGAGTGAGTCCGAACTTCTCAAGAAGTACGTCTCCGGGCGCGGACGCGCCGAAATGATCCAGCCCAACCACGTCGCCATGCACACCCACATACTTCCACCACCCGCAAGTGGCTCCCGCTTCGACCGCCACTCGATGAACCACTTCCGAAGGCAGAACCCGTTCGCGATACTCCGGTGGTTGCAGATCGAAAAGCTCTACACACGGCATGGAAATCACCCGTGTGGCGATCTCTTCCTGCTCGAGAATCGCACGCGCCTGCAATGCGAGCGCAACCTCGCTGCCAGTGGCGATGAGCAGCACGTCCGGTTTGCTGCCAGACGATTCGGCCAGAACGTAGCCACCGCATTTGACATTATTGAAGCAACTACTCTCTGGATCCAAAACCGGAAGGTTCTGTCTCGTCAGCGCAAGAGCGCTGGGGCCGTCCGTTCGTTCGAGAGCCAGACTCCAGCAATGCGCGGTTTCGTTGGCGTCGGCGGGACGAAACACGAACAGATTCGGCGTTGCCCGCAACGACCACAGTTGCTCAACCGGCTGATGAGTGGGGCCGTCTTCGCCGAGTCCGATACTATCATGCGTGAAGATGTAGATGACGTGCAAGTGCGAGAGCGCGGCCACTCGCACGGCCGGTTTCATATAGTCCAGAAACGTGAGAAACGTGCTGCCGAAAGGAACGAACGGCGCAGCAAGAGCGATGCCGTTCAGGATCGCTCCCATTCCGTGCTCGCGAATTCCGAAGCGCAGGTTGCGGCCGAGCCGATTCTCCTTCTGGAACTCGCCCGCGTTCTCAAGATACGTCAAATTCGATTCGGCCAGATCGGCGCTGCCGCCGATCAGATGGGGCAGGTGCGGCGCAAGCGCGTTCATTACCTTCTGCGAGGCTTTGCGCGTGGCTATCGGTTTTTCTTGCGCG
This sequence comes from bacterium, assembly GCA_018812265.1. Classification (GTDB taxonomy): domain Bacteria; phylum Electryoneota; class RPQS01; order RPQS01; family RPQS01; genus JAHJDG01. The sequence continues at coordinate 3,158 of JAHJDG010000027.1, forward strand.
GACCACGAAGGAAGCGGCACCTTCGCGGGGAAAGCGAAGGGACGATCCCAGAACGACTCCCAGTTGCGGCGCAGATCCGGCGAATCCTGTTTCGCCACCTCCAGTTTGCGCTGCCAGGCCGCCGCCGCATCCGTTCCCCGCGCTGCCGCTTGACGGAAATGCTTCAGAACCTCATTGGGAACATGGAACGAGCGATCCTCCGGCCAGCCGAGAGCGCGCTTCGTTCGCGCGACTTCCTCTTCGCCCAAGGGAGAGCCGTGCACTTGCGGAGTATCGGCTTTGTCCGGCGACCCGTAGCCGATGGTCGTGCGACAAATGATCAGCGTGGGTCTTTCAGTCTCGGCCACACCTTCCCGCACGGCAACATCCACTTCATCCACATTCAATCCATCGGCGTGCAGGACGTGCCAACCGTAAGCCTCGAACCGCTGGCTGACGTTTTCGGTGAACGTGATGTCGGTGCGTCCGTCAATGGTAATCCGATTGTCGTCATAGAGCAGCGTAATGCAGCCCAGTCCCAAGTGTCCGGCCAGCGAACACGCCTCCGATGCAACTCCTTCCATGAGATCGCCGTCGGAACAGATGCCGAAGATGCGAAAGTCAATAAGCTCGCGCTCCGGGGAATTGAATCGCGCCGCCAGATGTTCGCGGGCAATCGCCATCCCGACCATGTTGCCGACTCCCTGCCCCAGTGGGCCGGTGGTCGCTTCCACGCCGGGGGTCAGGTGCGATTCGGGATGACCGGGCGTGATACTCTGCCACTGACGGAAGTTCTTCAGGTCATCCAGCGACACGTCGTAGCCGCTCACATGCAGCAGCGAATAGAGGAGCGCGCAACCGTGTCCCGCCGACAAGACGAAACGGTCGCGGTTGATCCACCGGGGATCGGCGGGATTATGCCGCAGGTGGCGAGTCCAGACGGTGTAGGCCATTGCCGCCGCACCGAGCGGCAGACCCGGATGACCCGAGTTGGCCTTCTGAATCGCATCAATGGACAGCGTGCGCAACGTGTTGACGCACAAATCGTCGAGGCGAGAGCTCATAGAAAACGAGGAAACTGACCGTCAGACGTGATGATGTATAACGGCAAATGTGGATTGTCGAAACAATGACAGAGCGACGGGCCAGCGATCCCGTCGCTCAGTCGTAGACGAAACGAATTCAAGGGTTGCGCGGCTCGCGCCTACTTCATCAGCAGCATCTTGCGCAACAGTACCTTCTCATCGGTGTTCATGCGCAGGATGTACATTCCGGTCGGGCAGGCCGAGCAGTCCCAAATTATCCGGTGCCAACCGGGCTGGAAGGTTTCATGAACCAGCGTGGTCACATGACGGCCCAGAACGTCGAAAATCTCGATGCGAACCTCCGCCACTCTCGGTACTCCGAATCGCACGGTCGTAGCCGGATTGAACGGATTCGGATAGTTCTGATCGAGCACGAAGTCCTTCGGCACGGACAGGACGTTCTCCATCACCACACCGTTGGAGATGAGCACGAAGAGTTCCGATTCTATCGAATCCGCGCGCTGACCACGATGCGTCGTGGCCAGGAACCGACAATTGGGGTGGGTTACGGAATCATGGGGCACGAACACCGAGTCACGCGGATGCGGCGTGATGGTGAGCAGGTGCGTATAGTTCTGCCCACCGTCCCAGGACATGAAGAGCCGCACGCTGTCAACATTCGGACAGAAAGACATGCTGTCAATCACGTACCACGTGTTATCCACGATGGTATCGGGTGGATCAATCGTGACTTGGAGCAAGGGCAACATGTTTCCCGAAACCGGCGTGGTGAAGGCAGTGGCGCCACAGTAGCGGTTGTAGGCGGCCACGGCGTAGGTGTGATTGCGTGGATCATCCACTTCCCGATCGGTATAGAGGAAACCCGTGGTCGAGTCAATGATCACACCGTCGCGACGGATATAGTACCCGTCCACCTCGCCGGTGGATATCATCCACGAAATCTGGATCGAGTCACACACGGCGGGAGTGACAAACGCCAGACCCGTGGGAACTGTGGGCAGCGAACGACCCCGACCACTGTCGGGAATGCTGGGTGCGCTCTGACCACAACCCGTATTGTTGCTCTTGGCAATGACGCGGTACTCATAGGTTCCGGCAAACGTGTCCGCAAAGCTCAAGGTGGCGGCCGGAACCGCTGCCCGGCGAGCGCCATTGCGTTGAATGACGAACGAATCCACGACCCCGCCACCGCTCTGCCAGGTAACAATAACGCGGTTACACAGCGTGTCGGTAGCGATGACGCTGGTGGGAGCGAGCGGAGCGACCAGTCGGGTTCCCGTCGCGGCAGTAGAAAGCGTGCCGTTGCCGCATGAGTTCTCGGCGCGGACTGTGTACTGGTAAGTGCCGGTGTCAGGTTGGTCGGCAAAGCGCGTGGCGTTGGCTGGACGGGTTCCCACTTCGACAGCGTCGCGGAAAATCCGGTAGAGAGTTTCCGTCGCTACGTCCGTCCAGGTCACGATGACGCTGTCGCAACGGTTGATGGTCGCCTGTACGCCGGTGACCTGAACGGGCACAGTCGCCCGATAACCATTGTCCGCCGCGCTGACCGGGCCCGGCCCACAACGATTGTAGGCTGCCACGGTGTATGCATAGGTCGTACCTGCCACTGCGGTCGTATCATTGAACGCGAGCGAGTCGGCCGGCCGGACTCCGATCCGGTTTCCGTCCCGCCGAATCTGGAAGCTGTCCTCATCGGCTACGTTGTTCCAGGTGATTCTCACAATGGCGCACATTGTATCCGATGCGACCACTCCGGGGACTTGCGCCGGAACATCCCAGCGCCGGCCCTGCACGGAATCGGAAGCCAGTCCCGATCCGCAGTCATTGAACGCCTGCACCTTATACCAATGGAAGCCGACAGCAGGATTGTCCACGTATTGTACGCTGTTCGCGGGTAGGGTTGCGATGGTTACGTTAGCCCGCTTCACATAGTAGCCCGATTCGTTCTGAACGTCGGTCCAGTCGAGCGTAACCGTGTTGCAGTTGTCGGTTGTCGCGGTTAATCCCGTCACCTGCCCCGGCGTTGGCACAAAATAAACGCTGTCCACGTTGGACATCGGGCCGAAGCCACACTCGTTATAGCCTTGCACAGAGTAGCCGACCACCGTGCCGCCCGGACTGGTATTCCAGAAGCAAGTGAGTTCCGGTGAAACGTCACCGAAATGAACGCCGTTCCGATACAGGTAATAACGGGTAATGTCGTCCACCGCCGTCCAGCAGAAATACACGGTATCACAGGCGCTGTCCGGCACGGTAATGAACGGCGCTCCCGTCGGCACACCCTGCCGCTCGCCAACGACCACTCCCGACAGCTCGCCGATTCCGCAATTGTTGGAAACGCGGATCGTGTAATCGTGCGTGCCGACTTCGGGCGTATCCACGTAGCTGACGACGTTCTGTCCGAGAATCACCAGCGAAATCGCATCCCGGAACAGCTCGTAATTCAATTCATCCGCCAGATCGTTCCACGTTACGGTCACAGTCGTACAGTGGTCCATCGTTGCGGCAAGATTCTGCACCACGGCCGGCACGTCAGCCACATAGCCGTTAGCCACCGCCGACATCGGGGCATTGCCGCAATAATTCATCGCCTCCACCGTGTAGGTGTAGGGGCCGGGAGCGAGTGGTTCGTCGCGATAGATCAGAGTATTGGCGGCCAGAGTTGCGATCAGACTTCCTCCGCGATAGACACGGAAACTGTCCTCCGTAGCCACATCCGTCCAGGTAACCGTCACGCTCGTGCAACTGTCGGTGGTCGCCGCCACGTTCTGAACTTGAGCCGGCACCGCATACCGATGACCCTGAACGGAATCGGACAGCACCCCTTCGCCGCAGACGTTAAAAGCGGATACCCGGTAGTAATGCGTACTGCCCGGTTCAATGTCACTATCCGGATAGTGTTGTTCATCGGCCGAAACTTCCGCGATGAATCCGCCGTCCCGATAGACGTAGTAGCCGCTCTCATTAGGCAGGTCCAACCATGTGACGGAAATTCCGCCGCAATAGTTCTGGGACGCCCAAACCTGCGTAACCTGCGCCACGCCCGGAATGCGATAGCCCTGCACCGGCGTCTGATCGGGACCGAGTCCGCAGTGATTCTTCCCACGCACGACATAGGCATGCGTGGTGAACTGGGCGGGGGCGAGGCTGTCTCGATATGTCGTTACCGCCGAGTTGACGCTGTCAATCGGGGAACCGTTGCGATAGATGACGTATTGCGCAGCCCGCGCCACGGCGGTCCAGGTCAGATACACGGCCGCGCAACTCGTGTCGGACGCCTGCAGAGTCATGACTCCCGCCGGAACCGCATAACGTGAGCCGGTTGCCGGAGGATCGGAAAGTTCGCCTACTCCACAGATGTTGCGGGCGGCGATTGTGTAGAAATAGTCCGTGAGGACTGCGACTGTCGTGTCATAGTACGACGGATTGGGATCGCCCGCCGCAATTGAATCGTGGAATACATCATTCCGATACACACGATAGCGGTCGGCTCCCGGCAGAGCGGTCCAGGTGATGCGGATTCCGCTGCAACTGTCGGTGGAGGCGGCCACGCCCGTCACCGCCACCAGCAGCGGCAAGCGCATGGCGGTTTGTTGATTGGATTTCCCCGTCTCGCCGCAGCCCGACGTGTACGCGGAGACCGCATACACGTAGTTCACACCGCGCTCTCCGGTGGTATCCTGATACATGGTATCGGGATCAATCACGGTGGCAATCAGGATGAAGTTCTGGGCATTCGGACCACGGTAGACGTAGTAGCCCTCGGGAATTCCGGTGGAGGTGCGCCAGACGAGGTTCACGCCTTCGCAGGTATTCGTCGCCGTCAGATTGGTCGGGATTCCCGCGTCCGCCTGACGAAGTCCGGGAGCTCCGGCCGTGGAATCCGTTTCGCCGCACACCGTATCCACGGCGGTCACCGTGTAGCGGATCGTGTCGCCGGGATCGGGAGCTTCGGCATAGCGCGTTAGCGGTGCCATCACCGTCACGGGCAATGTGCCGTCGCGGTACACCTTGTAGTAGTCGAAGGTTCCGGTGGAAGCCGTCCACGTCACCACCACGCTGTCGCAGCGGTTATCGGTCGCCGCCACGTCGGTCGGAGGAGTGGCATCGGGCAGAACCGTTCCGGTGACCGCATTCGAGGGCGCTGCGTCGGTGCAGTTTTCCGAATAGGCAATCACGTCGTATTGGGAGTTACCGTCAGGAGCCGTCGAATCGAAGTAGGATACCGTGAGCAGCAGCGTCGTTTCCACCGTGTCCAGATTCGCGGCATCGCGGCGGACGATGTAGCCGTGCACCGAGCCGGTGGATTCCTGCCACTGCAGCATCACGCCGTCGCAGCGGTTGACGGTGGTGGTGAGGCCCGTCACCTGGCTCGGATAGGCCAGCAGATTGCCGTAGTAGGGGGGATCGGACAGTGCGCCGTTGCCGCATTGCTCGGAGTATGCGCGCACGGTATAGGCATAAGCGCCGGCCGTGTCCGGGACATGACCATATGTCGTCGTCAGCGCGCCCATTGAATCGAGGAACGCGCCGCCGACGTAGATGAGGTATCCATCCACGTCGCCGGTGGCCGCATTCCACGTCACCAGAATGCTGTCGCAGCGCGTGCGGGTGGCCTGTACGTTCGTTACTTGTCCGGCTTCCTCGAGCCGTTCGCCCGTGGCAATCGCGCTCTGGGCCGTCACTCCGCACTGCTCACTGAATGCCGCAACCCGGTAATTGAACACGCCGGAAGCCGTGGTGTTGTCCGTATAGGTTGTCAGGGTACCGAGGATCGTGTCAATTGCGGTTCCCTCGCGATAGATCACATAGCGATCTACGTCCCCCGTCGAAGCCGTCCAACCGAGTTCGATCCGGTCGCAAAGGTTGGTCGTTGCCGTCAGGTTCTGCGGAACCGACGGGAAAATCAGACTTCCTCCCGAATCCGCGGGAGCGGCACCGCTTTCACCGCAATGATTCCACGACGTGACCGTGTACTGATAGCGCTGGCCGGGCGTGGCACTGAAGTCACTGTAGAACTGCCACACGTAGGGGACGGTGCCGATATGTGTGCCGTTGCGATAGACCCAGAACGAGTCCGCCTGAGGAATGGACGTCCAGGTGATGTATACGCTGTCGCAGGCATTATCGGAAGCCCAAACGGGTACGGTCATCTGGGCGGGAATCGCCGCCGCATAGCCCGAATCCACTGCGCTGGCCGCGCCCGCTCCGCATTGATTGTAGCCTACCACGGTGTAGCCGTAGGTCGTCCACGGCGTAGCGGTGTTGTCGGTGAAGGTAATCACATCCGCCGCGACGCCTCCGATCCGGGTGCCGTCCCGCAGAATCTGGAAGCTGTCCTCTTCGGCAATGTTGTTCCAGGTAATCCGCACAAAGCCGCAGCTATCGTCAGTAGCCACGACGCCCGTCACCGCGGCCAGCGAAGGAATCCGCTCGCCGATCACCGCCGAGGAGGTATCTCCCGAACCGCAAGTATTGGCGGCCACCACCCGATAGGTGTGAGTGCCGGGAGTAGCGGTCGTATCGCGATAGGTCAGGCTGTCGCGCGGTCGCGTCGCCAGAAATGTGCCGTTTCGCAGAACCCGGAAGCTGTCTTCAAGAGCCACGTTGTTCCAGACGAGGTGAATGGCCCGGCAGCTCGTGTCGCTGGCGGCCAGACCCGTCACTTGCGGCGGACGCGGTTTGGTCGAACCGCTATTCGATGCCGACTCGGTGCCCGAGCCGCAGTTGTTGTAGGCGGTCACCGAGTAGTTATACAGAAGCCCCGCGATCGCCGTGGAGTCGTTGTAGGAAGTTGCGCCCGTCAACGCCACGCCGATCCGGCTGCCGTTCCGCTTGATCTGGAAGCTGTCCACGCCCGTCATGGAAGCCCACGTGACGCGCACCCCCCAGCAGTAGATGCTGTCCGAGGCCGCCACGGTCAGAACTTGCCCCGGTGCGGCCTTGCGGCGACCGGTCACCGACGAGCTGGCAGTACCATAGCCACAGTTATTCTTAGCCTGCACTTGGTAGCTGTAACCGGTTCCCGGAGTGCCCGTCACGTCGTTGTAGGTGACGACATTCGCTGCAACTGAGTCAATGGCCACCGAGCTGCGAAGAATCCGGTAGCCGGTCTCATTGGCAACATCCGTCCATGAAAGCGCTACATGTGTACAATATGTATCATATGAGGCGGTCGGAGTCACAACTTGTCCCGGTACTGTGTATGCGATGCCAAGATCATACAAAGCCTCAGGACCCGTGCTGCAGGAATTCCAGCCCTGCACAGTGAAACGATAATTCGTGCTATAGGTGGGGGGGTTTGTTCGATAGCGCTGCACACCGGGCGCAATAGGCGTCGTATTGAGAACGGTTCGGGTTCCCCCCGTATCGGTGTAGCGAATCACATAATAACCCGTGGCCAGTGCCGTGTCCGCCCACGTGACAACAATGGAATCGCAATAGGTATCCGACGCCTGGACATTTCCCGGCCTTCCCGTTGGACCCTGCCGCGCGGTTCCCGAATCACAGGCCGCGATTCCTTCACCGCACAGCCGATTCCAACCGACCACGCAATACCGCGCCGGCGCCGGGTTGGTGGTGAAGTGGTCCATCTGCCGTGGTCCGGCAGGGACCGTATTATCCATCCAGCCAACGGTGGTGTCGTTGCGGGTGACGCGGAACGAATCCATGCCGGCATTGCTCGTGTAGGTCCACGATATCCTCACATAACCGCAGTTGGCATCAGTGGCCACTACACTCTGCGGAGTTTGAGGGATGGCGCGCGGCGTCCCCTGATCCTCCACCAGCGGAGAGAAGGAAGTATCGGTGGGACAGTCCCGCCGCGCCTTGATCCCGTACCAGTAGGTGGTATTGACAACTCCCGTGCTGTCAACATAGGACGTGGCCGTGTAGCGAACCCGTTTGATTTCGACCCCAGCCCGGTAGATGACCAGCGTGTCCACCGGACCGCCGGTGGTGTCCCGCGGGTAGGCATTCCACGTCATCAACACCCGGCCGCACTCATTTTCCGAAGCCTGAAAGCCCTGCACGGGCGATGGCGTCGGACAAGCCTCCTGACACGGCTCGGTGTTGCACGTCCAATCGTCAAGGTAGACAGTTTGCGGGCCGGTGGAGACGGTGAACACCTCGGACACCCAGTGAAGCGTGGGCAAACAAATCCGGCAATAATACCTCGCCGGAGTCGGCATGCCGTAGGCGGATTGAAAGGCGGTTTCAGTATAGAAGGTGCCGTGCCCGATGCCGAGGGAGAATCCGTTCATGGCAAACTGGTTGTAGTTGTGTGTGCCGGCCGGGCCGGTGGGACAATCGGGTGGTAATTCACACGGCTCCGCCAGCGGGTCGTCCCAGTCCGGACCATCCGAATCCACGTCCCGATAGATTTTCACGACCGTGCCATCCTGCAGTGGATTGCCACCCGTGCAGGTGTCATTGAGATACACGAAATTGTCGGATGGATCGGAGCACTGTAAGGTGGCCGTAAACCCCTGCGCGTGAGCGGTGGCAGTGATTGCAGCCAGACTGAGCACGATAAGAACAATTCGCAAGAACTTCATGGCAGGACTCCTCACATCAACGGTCGGAAAAGATGGAGCGATAATTTTCGAGGGATGGAAGCCGGCGAGCACGGAACTCAGACCCGCCTTATCAGGCCACGGGTCGTCCGTCCGTCAAGATTCCGCCACGAAAACCTTAAACAACAAATGTTTACGGTATCATGCGGAACGCAAATGCTGTAACAATCTCGCCAGTACGTCAAGATAATCGTTTTTGCCCCTTAAGTCAACTCGGACAGCCGTTTCCACCGATAATCTACGGCTCGATGAAGCGGAAACTTTGGGGGGGACTGAGGAAGTTAGTACATTGTCCCCGCCAGCAGACTCGCTGGTAACACAATCCAATCCTCTCCCCATTCTTCCACTTTCTCGACGCATATGTCCAAATTTATCGCTATCGCCGTCGCAATTTTTCTTGCCTTTGCCGTCGTCCGGGCCGAGGGAGCCGAACCCAAGCGGATCGTGCCCGCGGGCGGATCGGTCTGGACCAATCCGGTTTCCTCTCCGGATGGTAAAGCCGTCGCCTTCACCGATGAATTCCATCGCGAGATTCGGGTCTACGTCTCCGGAGAGGATTCGTCCCGCCGCATTATTCGCGGACCCTCGCTTGGCTCTCGCTATGTGTTTGATTCCAGCCCGGATCCCCGCCTCGTGTACCGGAACGTCATTGAATTCATGCCGCAGAAGCCGGAACGACTGTTCTCCAGCTCCATTTACATGTTCGATCCGATCAATCGTACCTCCAATTCCGAAGGCCGCATCTTCGGACCGTATTTCATCGAGGGCCAAGTATGGTACCGTTTTGCCCTCGACGCGCCGCTGCTGAACTATGACGGTCAGTTGCGGGTGGCCGGGCCGCGCTGGAACCGGGAACACGGCCGACTCTGGGTACTGAATGAGAAGGCCGACACAGTCTGGAGCAGTCCCACCGGCGCCCGGATGGCGGGAGCGGAAATCTCGCCCGATGGCCGGTGGATTGCCGCCGTGGCCGCTGAACCTCGCACCCAACTCACGATTGTCCGCATCGAGGACGGCCTGGTCACCGATGGCGACAGCGGATTTGCGCCTGCGTGGTCGGGCGATTCGCGCTGGATCGCCTACGTCTCCCGGCAGGACAACGGGCGAGTCGAACTCCGGCTGCTCGGCGTGCCGGACGGCGCTCGCCGCGTTGTGCTGAGCTCCCCGCACTTCTCGCCCGAAACCCCGACTCTGAATCATGACGGGACCCGTTGCGTATTCGTGAGTGAAGGAGCGCTCTGGGCGATGGACGTGAATCCGTAGAACTTGAAGGGAAGATTGGCCTAAAATCGGCAGGCCCTCGCACGATGTGCGAGGGCCTATATTCTAATCGCCGAGCCGGGTTAAGTGCTCGTTATTCCGACATTCACCATACCTCAAGCCGCGCGCAACCCGGCCGGAATCCTACAGGCCATCACCCGGTAACGGCCGGCAGAACCTCTTTCAGCGCCTGCAGGAGTATTTCATTCTGCTCGGGCGTGCCGACCGTGATGCGTAGACCGCTCGGCAATCGGAAAGCGCGCAGCGGGCGGACGATCACACCGCGGCGGAGCAGGCCGTCATTGACTTGCAGCGCTTCTTTTTCCGATCCGAACGGCACAAAAAAGAAATTGGCGTCGGTGGGCACGACGGGAAGGCCGAGTTCGCGGAAGGCTTTCTCGAGCCGAGCCTTTCCGATGCGGTTGGTCTCGACGGTGCGCTCAAGGAATTCATTGTCGTCGAGCGCTCCAAGTCCGGCCGCCTCGGAGGCAAGCGTCGGCTCGAAAGGCAGCTTAACGCGCAAGAAATACTGAAACAGATCCTCGTGGGCGAAGCCGTAGCCGATGCGCATTCCCGCCAGTCCGTAGGCCTTGGAGAAGGTGCGGAGCGTGATGACGTTATCGAGACGATATTGAAGCGAGTCGGGGTAGTCGGGATTCTCGCCGGCGTACTCGAAATAGGCTTCGTCGAGAATCACCAAAACGCCCGATGGAACGCGCTTCATAAAACGCTCGAATTCAGTGCGGGTGAAGGTAGTGCCGGTGGGATTGTTGGGATTGGCCAGATAAATGATCTTGGTGCGGGGCGAGATGGCATCGGCAATCGCTCCCAGATCGTAGCGATAGTCGCGGAGCGGCACTGTAACCAGTTTGACGCCGCACGAGCGGGCCAGAACGTAGAAGCCGATGAAGGTTCCCTCCGCCGTCAGGACTTCCTCATCGCTTGTGAGAAACGTCCGCATGACGTTGGCCATGATCGCTTCCGAACCCGAGCCGACGGCGACACAAGTCATTTTCACGCCGAATCGCTCGCCCACGGCGCGGCGGAGTTTCAAGCCGCCGTCGGGGTAGATGTGGGCTTCGGATAGAACGCTGCGAACCCGTTCCAGAGCCTTGGGAGACGGACCGACGGGATTTTCGTTGGACGCCAGCTTGACGATCCGCGAAACGCCGAACTCACGCCGGATCTCGTCGGAGGTCCGTCCGGGCTGATAGGGAACCAGACTTTCGATGTTGGGGGGAATCAAGGGCATGGCGGGAAACTCAAACCGGCTGGGTGGATGAGCGGGCGTTGGCACCCTGCTCATTTCCAATCTACGGCTTTCCCGTCACATAATCAACCCGGAACGAGCGATGGGGCGTGCTCAACCGGCTCGACGAGTCCGTATCTTCGGATTCGACGGTAGAGAGTCTCCCGACTGATCCCCAGCCGGCGGGCCGCCTTGGCCTTGTTCCATCCCGCCCAATCCAGAACCTGGATCAGCTCCTGACGTCGCGAATCGGGCTGCGAAAAAGCGGACAGGGAACGCGAACGACGCGAGAATCTTTCGGGAAGACAATCGCATGTGATCTCACGGCCTGTGCAGGAAAAGAAACACTGTTCAAGAATCTGACCAAGCTCGCGGATGTTGCCCGGCCAATTGTGGCCCGCGAACCGCGCTAAGACGTCTTCGGCGATGCGCTCGATCTTTCGACCGGTTTGATCGCAGAGCCGCTGCCGGAAATGTTCGACCAGCAACGGCAAGTCTTCGATTCGATTCCGCAAGGCGGGCAATTGGACGACGGCGACGCTGAACTGTTCGGCCAGCGTCTGGCCAAGCCGCCCCTCGCTCACCAGAGAATGCAGGTCGCGCCGGGTCGTAGCCACCAAGCGCGCGCGAAGATCCTTTGCCGCCGAACCATCCGGGAGCGGCCGCGACTTCTCCAGCCACTCCGACAGGCCAAGTTGTGCGGACGGCGAAAGCTCCTCGATATACTCGATGAGAATCGTTCCGTTTCCCGCTCGCCGAACCTCTTCGCGAATTCCTTCGGCTATGCCGATCATCCCCTCGGAGTAATTCGTGAGATTGAGGGTGAGAAACGGACGGGGGGCGCGTTGCCCCGCCAAGTGCAAGGCCCGCGCGGCTACTGTTTTACCGACGCCGGTTTCTCCGCCGATGAGTACCGAGTCATCCCGGTCGGCCAGTGCGCGGAGTCGGGAGAAGACTTCACGCATCCGAGATGACCGTCCAACCAATCCCTGAAAAGCGGGTACATCCTCGACCGCGTCCCGGCGGCTGACGTCGAGGATTCGACGAATGGATTCGACGGCTCCGGCCGCAACCTTCGGGTGCCCAATGGATTCCACAACCTGATAGCCGGCCTGAGCGAGCAAATTCCGCAGACGGATAATATCCGATTCCTGTGTTCTGAGTAGAATCATCATCGGCGGGGATTACGTCTTGAGAGTTCGTTATTGGAAACAGTGTCCATAGAGAACATATCTTGACCCACTCTGACTATCGGCATCAAAAAACAATGACTTAAAAAGGCTCTCTTGTGTATATTCGGTCTCCCATGAACGCGACAGGAGCGTCCCGAAATCGGGACGCTCCTGTTCCAAAATGCTTACAGTGATCGCTGCCGGAGCTACCGCATCAGAACCATCTTGCGGGTGGCGCTGGTGCGATCCGTCTCCAACCGATAGAAATAGAGACCGGAGGGCAGGCTGGAAGCGTCGAATGAAAAGACGTGCGCTCCGGCGGAGAGCCACTGGCCCGAAAGCACGGTCGCGGCTTCGCGGCCGAGGACGTCGAACACGCGCAGACTCACTATCGTCTCGGCAGCCAAGTCGAATTGGATGTTCGTCGTGGCATTGAACGGATTCGGATAATTCTGATACAGCGCGAAGCTGGCGGGCAATGGCCGCGACCAGTCATCGGTCGCAAGCGGCGGGAAGCCGGTGGAGTCGGCGCGCAGCGGTTTCTCAGGCTCAAGAGGTGAAGTGGGAATCAGTTCCACGGGAATGGGAACGTAGTAGATGTTGTTGAGCGTGGGAACTCCCTCGGGGCCGTCGGTGCGGATGGACGATCCGGCATCCAGATCCAGCATATATTGCATATGGATCGCGCCGCCGGTCACGTACTTGGCGAGAGTGATGTCGCGTTCAGACATGCATTCTCCCGCCGGAGTACTCACCCCGCCATCGGTGTTGCTCACGTTGGTGGCAACGGCCCACCGCCTGCCGCCATCCGTGGAAACGGTGATATAGGCGTCCCCCTGCGGGAATCCGGCGGCGCTAACCTGCACGCTGTCGAATTTGTGGAAGGAGCAATAGAGATAACCGGTCACGGTATCCACGGCCAAATTGGGCCGGTGAACCATGAGGTTGTTCATGCCCAATGCCACGGTCGAGTGCCCGTACCACGCCTCGTGGATGAAGTTGTACTCGTTGTGCAGCTCATCCCAGTGCCAGAGGCTACTGAAGACATAGCCGTGGTTTTCCAGCTGGGTGCTGTCGGCGGAGTTCCACCAGTAGAAGCCCGAGGCCGAGAACGCGATGTGTGCCACGTCGTTGTGTTCTATGAGAACGGACAGGTCAATCCACGGCCGCATGGTGTCGCCATTGCAGGAATCGGGATTGCCGCCGTTCAAGACGCACATCGTGTCAACCACGTGGAAATTGGTGATGTTGCGCGGTTCGTCCCACGTCAGACCTCCGTCGGGCGAAGTCCGCACCCACACGTCCGTACCGATGTGCTCACCAACCGGATCGGTGAGCCAGGCCACGGCAATCTTCTCGCTGACCGGCGACGCCGCCACGTCTATCGTGATGAAAGTGGCCGACGGCCAGTCCAGGCATTCCGTCCACTGGATGCTGTCGCCGACGCCTTCGCTAATCCACGGGGTCGCCCGCGCGTAGTATTCGGCGCTGGCTCCACCGCTTTCCGTGAGCCCGACATGGATATTGCCGTTGATGTCGAGAGAAATGGTCGGCCAGATCGCCTGTACGTTCGACAGCCGGGTGCAGGCCTGAGACGACACAAAGGCGCCGAGACCGGCCAGAAAGTCAATGGCGACAACCCCGTGGAAATTATCCGACGAACCCTCATGGAAAGCGGGAAAAGCGAACCCTTGGTCGTTCACGTCCACGGTGACAAATCCGGCGCGCGGGGAGGCGTCAATCTGGGTTCCGATGGGATTCTCGGGATTGGGCAGCAAGAAGGTCGAATCGAACGGGCTCCAGATATTATAGAATACGTGGCGGATCGAGGAGCCGGAATTGGCTCCCCGGGTCCACACCTGATGGACGAAGCCATCCCGATCCACAGCCAATTGTTTTCCGGCGGTGCCGTTGTGCTGGTTGTCATACCAAGTGGTGCCCATCGCATAGATGGGACAGATCGGATCGTCCAGATGAGCCGGAGCCGGACGAGCCGGGAATTCCATTCCATCGAACGGCGTGTCTTCCATTCCGGTGAGGAACACGGGTCCCTGAACTCGATTGCGTTCGACGGGGGGTGGGGCGGCGGTGGCCAAGCCCCACACGATGGCCGCCAGGGCCACAAACCAAAGTGCGTTTCTCTGCATGGTGGTTGCCTCCTAAGTTGGCGATGGACACGGGTGTTGTGGTCGCCGTGATGAACGATCTCGTTCCCGGTGCCTGCCATTCCTTTACAATATAGACACAGCCATGTCGTTTGTCAATAGAAATCGGAGGTTTCCCTTGTGACAAACGAAATGAGACGACTCCACCCTCCTGGCGGAGCCGTCTCTTTCTCTGACGGATATCGTCAACCTATAAACCCAAAGAATCCGCAACCTCCCGCATGGCTTCCACCACGTTGCCGATGTGCTCTTCCAAAGGAATCTCCAATAGCCCGGCGCCGCGGACGATGTCTTCCCAGTTCACCTTGCGGGCAAATCCAGACTCCTTCATCCGCTTGCGAACCGAAGAGGGTTTGAGATCGGCCACTTTCCGGCTGGGAAGAACGAAGGTGGCAGCGGTGATGAGGCCCGTCAGTTCATCACAGGCCACCAGTGTCTTGGCCATGAGGGTCTTGGGTTCCACTCCCGAATAGCCGGCATGAGCGAGAATCGCCTCCAACCACGTTTCAGGCACTCCCAACGACCGCAGATGATCCACTCCCCGGAAGGGGTGATCCTGCTCGGTGGGATAGCGCTCATAATCGAAGTCATGCAGGAGTCCGACGATCCCCCACTCTTCTTCCGCTTCGCTGAACCGGCGGGCATAGTAGCGCATGGCCGCCTCGACGGCCAGGCCGTGCTTGCGAAGGCTGTCCGATGGAGTCCACTCGCAGAGCAGTTGCCAGGCTTGTTCGCGAGTCATGGTTGTCCCTCAGTTATCCGGATCGTTCAGATAGAAATAGGCCGTGTCCACGTCAATCGCGCAGAACACTCCCAGCGCGCCGCGCACGTTGGTTTCGGGAGACATCTCGGCGTAGCCCGGAAACACGGTCTGGTAGTACTCGAAACAAGGTTCGTCGGAGGAGATCACGCGGACGCGATGCCGTCCTTCAAATCCCACCGTGATCCACGGAACCTCGAAGCTGTTGTTAGTAAGCATGGTCCAGATGAAGATCGAGCTATATGTGTAGGCGGTGTGACCGCTCAGCTCGCGCCAATCCGCGTACCAGTCGGATTCGATGTTCTCGATAAAGATCGTGGTACCATAACGATCCGGATGGCCTGTCCAGTACACTTCATAGGGATGATCCGGATCATTATACCACAGCGTGTCCATGACGTCGGGATTTCGGAAGTCCGCCAGCAGCCGTCCGGCGATGCGGCAGGAATCCAACCGAATGGGCGGCGCGGCGACCTGCGTCTCGGCGGTGATTGTCCGGCCGTTCGTTTCCACGCGGATCGCGTAATGCCGTCCGCTGCGAACCGTGTCGTCCGCTTCCGGGTCGGCCACGACGTAGGTTCCCGAAAGCGCCGTGGTGTCTTCCGTCAACGTAAAGGCCGTGCTGTCCGGTCCGCTGATCTCCCAAATGGTAACCGCGGCTCCGGAGATACCGACGCCCGCTTCGTCGTAAAACTGGTTGATGGGCGCGGTACGAATCAGTCGTACCGACATCGGCTTGTTCACGTACAGATAGCCCTGAAGAACGAGTTCCGAAATCAGTTCCTCTTTTCCCGAATTGTCGCAGCCCGCCGTCAACCACAGGGCCGCGAACGTCAGAAAGATGATGATACTTCGTTTTGTCATGGCTTAGAACTCCGCAGTGAATCCAATGGACGGCAGGAAAGGAATCTGATGGGTCTTTTCAATCGCCGGTGGATTCTGTGTCAGGTCATAGTTGAAGGTCAGCACGTTCTTGCTGTTGTACACGTTGAAGATTTCGACGAACGGACTGAAGGTCCAGTGCTTGTATTCGTAGCGCAGGCGATAGGCCAGATCGAGCCGGTGATAGGCCGGCAGCCGGTAGCCGTTCTTGCTGCCGGGAACGAAGAAATGGGGAGGCAGGTCGAAACCGACGCTGTAGAAACCGGATGCACGGGTGACCGGTTGACCACTCCCGTAGTTGAACCGGAACTCCAGGCTTCCCCGCCTTCCGACCTTGCGGCTGACGAACAGATTGGTATTGTGGAGACGGTCGAAGCTGGTCGGGTATTCAAGTCCATTGTCCCAGAAACTGAGGGATCGCTTGGCCCGACCGATACCGTATCCCCACATGAACGAATAGCGCTCCCACTGCCCTTGCAGCAGAATATCCCCACCGGCCGCCCAACCGTCGCCGACGATGAAGATGTCGCCCAGCCGGTCGTCTTCTTCAGGCGGACGGTTGGCGTTCCACTCGATCACGCGCTGGAAGTCCTTGTAGTAGGCACCGAGCGTCACCTTGAACGGGCCTTCAAAGTCATTCTCATAGGTGAGCGCGTAGTGCTGCGCGCGATTGGGATCGAACGACTTGTCGAGCAGAATATAGGAATTGAAGATCGAAGCGAAATTATCACCGAACGTCACCTGTTGGAAGGGCTGCGCGTAGTTACCCCACGCCGCGCTGAGGAACGACGATTCCGACAACTCCTTTTTCAACGACAACCGCGGCAGATACTCGGTGAATCCGGACAGCGTGTTGTGCTCGACGCGAATCCCCGGCGTGATCGTCCAGGTGGAGGTCGGGCGGAAATCGTCGGAAACGTAGCCTGCATATTGCCAGCCGCTGTAATTCCCGTCGTGATAGACCGCCTCGCTGCTGATCACCGAGAATTGGCAGTCCAAATGTTTGGCCATGAAACCGAAATCCAGCGTGTGGCGGACGGTGGCGAAGTAGCTGAAATCGGTCTTCATGGTGTAGTCGCGAATGCGGTTCTTGAATTCCGACCATTGATCCGTCGTCTCAAACCGCATGAATGAGCGGTAATAGCTCCCCGCAAACGTATTCACCGAAAACAGCTTGGGATGCCAGATCCGCACGTAGGGAACGCTGAACGTCTGATTGCCCCAGTTCAATTGGATGCGGTCTTTCGTACTGGACGTGATATCCAAAACGTCGTTGCCCAGATAGGTGGACGGCGACAGACGGTCCCCGTTGGCGAAGTCGCGCGTAACTTTCGCGTTGAAATCGTAGAAGTAATAGGGAAAATCGTCCTCGATTACGCCCGTGTTCTTGAGAAGCTTCGTCGCCGCGTCCACGTACGTGCGGCGTCCGGCGACCAGCCATGACCCGCGCGGGAGTTTGCCTTCGAGCGTGGCATTGCTCGACAGAAAGGACAAGCCGACCTTGCCCATCGTCTTGTTGCGGTTTCCTTCGCGGTCGGCCACGTCCACCACCGCCGACAGCCGTCCGCCGTACTTGGCCGGGAAGCCGCCCTTGATGAGCTTGACGTCCTTGACGGCATCCATATTGAAGACCGAGAACAGGCCGCCGAGGTGAGTCGGCTTGTAGACTTCGATCCCGTTCAGGAGAATCAGATTCTGATCGCTCGATCCGCCCCAGATGTTGAGTTCCGAAGAGAAATCGGAGGTGGCCAGCACTCCCGGCAGCGCCTGCAGCGAGCGGAACAGATCCGGTTCGAGAACTTGCGGAAGTTTGGCCAGTTCACGGGTCGGCAGGCTGTATTGCGCGACCTTGGGAGTGTAGCTTCGTTCCTGTTCCCGCTCGGCCACCACGTCCACCTGCATCGCCTGAATCGCCTCGGGAACGAGCTTGATGGACAAATGCTGGTCTTGCCCGCCGACCAGCGTGAGTTCGCGGCGGCTCGGCTGATAGCCGAGCGCCGAGAACCGGAGCGTGATCTGGCCCGGCTCGATACCCGAGATCGAGAAAAATCCTTCCACGTTGGCCGCCGCACCCCGTTGGGTGCCTTCGATCATCACGGCCACACTGGGAATGGATTCGCCCGTTTCCCGGTCGAGAATTTTGCCCGAGACTGTCACGAGAGCATAGGCGCACATCGGCAGCGCCAGCAGCAGCGCCAGTATCGTGATCGGGACAAGTCTGCGGAAAAACATGTGCTTCCTTTGAATCGGTTTATTTGAAGGATGGTAACGTGAATCGCGGCGGCGAATCTCCAGATTCGCCCTACATCTTCTCCGACGGCGGCAAGTGCGGTTCGCTGATTCCTAAAACTCCGGCGCTCTTCTCGATGAATCCTTTCAGCGAGGCGATGACCACGCGGAGATCGGCGGTGTCGTAGTCCTGCAGATAATCCGACATCACCTGAGTGTAGCGTTCCATGACTTGATCGAGCAGCCGACGGCCTTCATCCGTAATCTCGATCAGGGACACGCGGCGGTCCGAGGGAGATGGAATTCGGCGGAGCAGACCGCGGGCTTCGAGGTCATCCACCAGCGAAGTGATGCTCGACGGACTGACCATGATGAAATTGGCCTCGCGCAGCTCGGTCATCGAGGGCGTTCCCCCATAGATCAGAAGCGTGGCCAGGATGCTGAACTTGGGAACGTTCAGACCGAACGGACCGAACACGAGCTGATCGCCGGCCCGCACGGTCAGCTCCCCCGCCAGAATGAGAAGTCGCGGCAGAGCGATTTCCATATCCTCGCGGCTGTCCAAATCAATATCTAAAAGTCTCTTCAACTTCTCCCGCCTCCACTTGCCATTTCACGACCGAATGATTGACGCCAAAAATATACATTGAGAAACTATTTGTCAAGTAGACAAATATACACTATTCTTTGTTAAGATGTTGTTAATATTGCGCTGCATTTTATGACATCGTGGAAAGAGAGGCGTGATTGGCGGAAAAGCAAGAAAGAACAAGAAAGCGGAAGACGGGAGACCCTTATTGTCTAAAAGAGGTCTTGATTTTCTCCCCCCCCCCGTATCATAGGCATAAGGTGTTCTTTGGTCTGTCTGTAAGTCAATAAAGACTAACGGAGGTTACAATGAAGACCGTGCTGTTTCTCTTTCTGGCTTGTGTTCTGTTGTTTGCGGCTGTGAACGTAGCCTACACTATTGGATGTGGCACCACGTGGGCCGGGGCTCCCAGCTTCACCTGGCTGGATTGCCTCACGCCGAGTATTACCGCAACCAGTGGCACAACCTATTGGATGATTGTGCAGGCTCCTTCCTGCAATCCGAATGGTGTTTTTGGAACTCGTGGAGGAGGCGCGCTCCACCGAGCTTACGATGGACAAATAGTATTTAATACGCTTTGCCCTCAAAATCTGCAAATTCCATGTTGCGAGAAACGTCAATGGACGGGTGAGGGGAGCATCGTTTATGTACATGGATTCAATAATACTCGAGGCGGCCCGGAGGCCAAGAACTGTGGCCCGACTGGCGTGACTTTCTCCCCGAACTACTATGACTGCGATATGGAGTGAAAGTGCGGGAGGTAGGGATGACTCGACAGGTTTGCGAATCCGTCGTGATTGGTTGTGCCGTCTGTCTCCTCTTGTGTTGCGGCATTGTCGAGGGATCTGTACGGCAGGTACCGGGCGAATACCCGACGATTCAGGCCGCGCTGGATGCGTCGGCCTCGGGCGACACGGTGCGGGTAGCGCCCGGACCCTACTATGAGGCGGTGCGGTTCCCGGCGGCGGACGTTCGTCTGTGGGGAGAATTCGTATTCACTGGGGATTCGGCCGACCTCCAATCTACCATTATTGACGCATCGCCTTTCGCCGGACAGGACACCGCCGCCTGCCTCACCTTCATCCATCCCAACAGCCCGGCGGCGGAGGTGGCGGGATTCGTTTTGCGTGGCGGGACGGGTGTGTCGGAAAGCGGAGTGTATGGACGCGGGGGAGGCGTATTTATGCAGAATGCTTCGCCCACCCTCCGCTCCAACATCATTACGCAGAACACCGCCTATGCGGCGGCTATTTCCAGTGAAATTGGTGAACCTCGCGTGCTGCATTGCAGTATCTACGACAACTACTGCGTGGCCGGTGCGCTCTGTCTGTTCACCGAGTATATCGCGCCCGTGTGGCGATTTGCCTTCGACTGGAACGAGCTCGGAGACAATCCCGGTGACGGCGGACCTTTCATCGCCCTCTATCGCGTGAGCGGTACGTTCAACCACAACCGGTTCCGGCTGCCGCAGACCCCCGTGACCCTTGTGGTACAGATTCTGGATTCTTTCCGGGACTCCATGGAATTCTGCGGCAACGTCTTCGAGGACATACACACTGATCCGAATTTCTCCGTCCCGTTCGTCGCCTTCGACGAATCGGTCCATCTCATTCAGGACAACGTCTTCCGCGACTGCACGTTGAACTTTTTTGCTTTGGACCTTGCGCGCGCGAGATTCCGTCCGCGACAGACGATCCGCCGGAACCTCTTTCAGAACATACGATGTGAGTCGCAGCTGGGAAGCGGGATTTTCATCCAGTCCCCCAATGCCTTGATCGAAGACAACGTGTTCGAGAATTGCGCGGGCGGGGCGCAGGGCGCGCTATGGGCTACCGCAGATGCCGATTCCGGTTTTAATCTCCTTATTCAGCACAATCGTTTCATCGGCAACCGGATTTCGTTAGTAAATTACACCGGCATTGTGCATATCTATCCCTATTCACGCCGGCCGGATCGCCTGCCGGTTCTGGTGAACAATTGGTTTGAAGGAAATGGACCTATCGCAGTAGGTCAGGATAATCCCTCTGTTATATGGGATGCATCCGGTAACTACTGGGGAGATTCCACTGGGCCGTATCATCCGACGGAGAATCCGAACGGCCGGGGCGATACCGCGGCTTTCAACGTGCACGTTACCCCGTGGCTCACCGAGCCGCCGCAGTCGGGGATAGATTCGGAACCGTCATGGGCCGGTATTCCCGAGAAGTGGGAACTTCTTCCCGTTCATCCTAATCCCTTCAATGCAACGCTCACCGTTCGCATCGAGGCCGCCACGACCGTACCCCTGCAAGTTACCATCTTTGATATTCAGGGACGCCGCGTGAAGGACCTCTGGCGAGGCATGATTCCAACAAACGGTGAAGTCACCCTGAAGTGGGATGGGGGGACGGAATATGGTGCGGCGGCAAGCGGTGTGTATTTCGTCATGGCGACTTCAAAAGGACGTCATCCCACAGCGCAAACCCGGAAAGCCGTTCTGCTGAGATAGTGCAGTGCGGCTGACGAAGCACGGATTCATAGAAAAATGCGGGCGGCCACATCGGGCCGCCCGTACAATTTATCTGCGACGTGCAATGAATCGCGCGTCAACGCTCAGAGGTGATACAGTGCAGAATATTTATCCGTGAGATACCGGGCGTAGTCAGCCGTCTGGAGAGGTTTCCCGGTGGCGCGGATCAGGAGTTCATCGCGGGAGACGCCGCGGCCATGAACGTGCACTTTCTCGCGCAGCCAACCTAAAATCCCGGAGAAATCGCCCGCTTCCACTTTCGCGTCAGCATTCGGTAAGTCCCTTCGCAGCGCGTGCCAGAGCTGAGCCGCTGCGATATTTCCCAGACTGTAGGAAGGAAAGTAACCGAACAAACCGGCCGGCCAGTGGACGTCCTGCAAGACTCCTTCCTTGCCATCATTCGGCGGAATGACTCCCAGGTAGGTCTGTATTTTCTCATTCCACACCTGCGGCAGATCAGCCACCTTGATCTTGCCCGCGAAGAGATCCCGCTCGATCTCGAAGCGAATGATGATGTGCAGATCGTAGGTCAGTTCATCCGCTTCCACCCGCACCAGCGAACGCTGCACGTGGTTCACGGCCAGCAGGAACTGATCGAGACTCACGTCGCGAAGCGGCTCGGGATAGGTGTCCTTCAGAATCGGGAGGAAATGAACCCAGAACGGTCGTCCGCGACCGATGAAATTCTCCCACAACCGGGATTGAGACTCGTGAATGCCGTAGCTCAGGGCCTCGGATAGCGGAGTTCCGCTGTGCTCGGCGGGTAGGCCCTGCTCATAGAGACCGTGACCCGTCTCGTGGATCACTCCGAACAGCGATTGCTGGGGAGCGTTCACGTTGTAGCGGGTGGTGATGCGGACGTCGCCGAGTAGTCCCGCGCAGAACGGATGAACTGCGGTATCGAGCCGGCCGGAATCCATATCGAATCCGAGCTGCCGCATGATCCGCTCGCCGAACTGCTTTTGCAGGTGGGCCGGATAATCACGGGTGAGAAACGCCCGATCCGCCTTCACGTTCGAGGCCAGTACCTTCTGCACCAGCGGAACGGTGGCAGCCTTCAGTTCATCGAACAAAACCGTGAACATCGCCGCCGTGGCGTCAGGCTCGAACTGATCAATGAGCGCGTCAAGCGGAGTATCCTTGTAGCCGAGATGTTCCGCCTGCCGGGCCATCAGCTCGACCATTTTCTCGAGGGACGGTGCGAAATCGGCGAAGCGGCCGGACTCGCGGGCTTTCACCCACACTTCATGACTGATGGACTGGTGGCGGTTAAGCTCTTCGACCAATTCCTTCGGCACCCGCGTGGCTTTTCGGTAGTCACGAGCAATTTCCCGCAGATTCACCCGCTGCGGCTCCGCCAGCTCACCCGTGGCAGCTTCCAGCTTGCCGATCAGATCACCGACCTTAGGGTCGGTAATTTTTTCGTGGGCAATGCCCGAAAGCAGCGCCGTTTCCTCGGCTCGCGCGGCACCGCCCTTGGGAGGCATGTAGGTTTGCTGATCCCATTGGAGGAGGCCAACTACAGCATTAAGTGTGCTGTATTCGCGATATTTTGCCACCAATTCCAGATAATTCGTTTCCACATCAGAGGGGATCATGAGGGACTCCTGATTCGCCGGAAACCTTCGTTCTATCGCATTTCAACGGAACGAAGCCGTTTAAAACAAATAACTTAGAATCAACTTCTGGATACTTCCAAGACAGTGGCAACCTGCGTAAATATGGCCGTTTCAACAGGCAAAGACAAGCTGCCGGAAGGCAGATAGTCATGCAATAAGATCAAGATAGAGCATCTGAACCCTTTACAGCGCGTGTTTGGCGCATTATCTTATAAGGCTATGCTTGGATCAGCGCGAAATCATGCCTTGCCCTGCGGATGGAGTGGCAAAAAAGGCCAGCTTTGGATTGCTGCCTGCCTTGCGGTACTCTGTCTGATCCTTGCGAGCGGCATCTATGCCCAACCGCTACTCGAAGCTTTTGAGGGATCGTTCCCGCCCGACGGGTGGTACTCCTTCCGCCAAGGCCTTGGGGATCAGGGATGGCAGTTCTCGCTTTTATATGAAGGGGACGATTGGAATGCGAGCGCATTTTCACCGCCGGAAGCATCGGCACCGATCCAATCGTCCTATCACTGGCTGCTCACGCCTCCCCTCTACCCCGCACCGGGCCAATACTCGTTTTCGTTCTACGCTCGAACCCAGTTTCCGGCTCACGCGGGAACCGACACGCTCTTCGTGCTGATCGCCGAGTCCGGAGCCGCCCCCGAAAGTTTCACCGACACGCTGCTCGCGCTGCGAACCGGACTCGCGGGCGAGATCTCGACCTCGTTCCAAAGATTCGCGCTTGATCTCAGTTCGTTTGACCGCACCACGATTTTCGTGGCTTTCGTCCACGCGGTAAGAGGACCGGATGATAATGCCGTGTATCTCGACAGTGTGAGCGGACCCGGTTTGTCGGCCCATCCCATTCCGCCGTTCGCACCGATTCCTTCCGACTCGGCAAGCGGCGTGAACGTGGATGCGGTACTTTCATGGAGCAATCCGTTCAATCCCGACGTGGTGGACGTGTATTTTTCCCGCGATCTTGCCGACGTCGAGAATCGTGATCCGTCCGCGCTCGTGGCCTTCGATCTTACGGCGTCTCAGTTCGATCCGCCGTCCAACTTCCTGAGCAACACTACGTACTACTGGCGGGTCGTGGCGAGAAACACGGTCGGCGAAGCTCCGGGGCCGGTCTGGCGATTCACTGCCGGGACGGGGCCGCTGGCGGGCAGCTATAGAATAGGCGGAGAGGACGCGGAATTCGCATCGTTGTCCAGTGCAATTGCGGCGCTCGTGGCCACAGGCGTCGCCGGACCGACCACGTTACGCATCGCCGGCGGGATACTTGCGGGACCCATCGTGTTCCCGGCGATTCCCGGCGCGAGTCTCACTTCTCCGGTGACTTTCACGAGAGCCGACACTGCGAGCACGGTCACTGTCACGTGCAGCAGCCCGACCGACACGGCTGCGGTAGTTTTCGACAACGCGGCCTACCTGACGCTTGACGGTCTGAACGTTGTGGCGGGCGGCGGTGCGGTTCGCCACGCTGTGGTGATCCAACGGGGAAGTCATCACAATACGATCCGGGGCGGCGAGATTCGTGGACGCGGGGCGACGGTGGCCAACAGCTCGTGTGTTTGCGTGTACGGAGCGGGCACCAATGACAATATTCTCGAAGACCTTCCGGTGCGGGGCGCGATCAGCGGAATCCGGCTGGAGTGTCCGGCGGGAGAATCCGCGCACGGCAACACCGTGCGAGATTGCACCTTTGACAGCGTTCGTTATGGAGTGCGTATTGTCCGTCAGGCGAACTGTCATGTCACCGGAAACGACATTGATCCGAATGCCGGTTCTTTCGATGAGGTGGATGGAATCTGGGTCGGCACAACGATGCCCGGCGATACGGTGCACATCCACGGGAATCAGATTGACAAAGTCACCACGGCCGGCGTCTATGCGGTCGGCATTCGCGTGAAGACCGACTCCAGCGCGGCGGTCGTCAGAATCTACAACAACTTTCTGTTCGATTTCCGTTCCACCGGCTCGGCTCAGACACGGGCGATCTTCATCTCTTCGGGGAACGTGGACGTGGTGTCGAACAGCATTCTCATCGGCGACGTGACTTCTTCGGGCGCCACCTACGGAATCTATCTGGGAGCGCTGAACACGCAGGGCCGACTGACGCTGCTGAACAACATCTTCGCGAATTTCGAAGCCACCAATGCGGCCTACAACGTTTTCTCTTTATCCACGGCCGCGATACTCACGTCCGACTACAACATTTTCCACGGCAGCGGCAGCGGCTATCGCGTTGGTCGCTGGGGGGCCGATCAGCTCACTCTGGCAAGCTGGCAACAGGCAACCAGCGGTGACTCTCACAGCTTAACGGGCAATCCGTTTTTCATGAGCGCGACCGATCTGCATTTGGACGGCAGCAGCGATCTGGCTCATCAAAATGGAGCCGTTGTTTTCTATGTAATGGGCGACATTGACGGAGAGCCTCGGCTTCTCCCCCCCGATCGCGGGGCCGACGAGTATCGTTATGCCGCTCCACCGGCCGATCTGGCCGTGACCGGATTCATCGGCCTGCGAGACACGTATGCGGAGATGGCCGACCACGTGATCGAAGTGATCGTGCAAAATCGCGGGTCGGATCCGCAGGTGGGTGTGCCGGTTCGTTTGAGTTTCGACGGGGATCTGCAGGATGAAACCACCGTGAGTCTGGCAGCTCTCGCCAGCGATACGGTTTCATTGATCTGGTTCGCGAGACATTCTCCCGATACAGGAGTTCTGAAGGCTCAGTGCCATCTGGCGGGTGACGCGAAGCCCGATAACGACAGCCTGACGGCCGAAGCAATCATCGTTCCCACGCCTCTTTCCGGAGACTACACGATCGGCGGCGCGAATCCCGATTTCGTAGACTTCGCGGCGGCTGTGAGTGCGCTGCAGCTTCGCGGAGTCTCGGGACCCGTCAACTTCCAGATCGCCGGAGGAACATACAACGGGCAGGTAACACTCCCCGCCGTTCCCGGTGCATCGAGCGTGAACCGGATCGTGTTTC
The DNA here is from genome assembly GCA_018812265.1 of bacterium. Lineage (GTDB taxonomy): Bacteria > Electryoneota > RPQS01 > RPQS01 > RPQS01 > JAHJDG01. Next base: position 29,174 of record JAHJDG010000027.1, read on the forward strand.
GGCCGGACGGTACTTCCGGAACGGTCGAGATCGCATCCAATCAGGCTCCGGCGAGCCTGGTTTTGAGTGGAGCCCGGCACGTCGTCGCGGAAGGAATCCTGGTGCGCGCCGTGAGTCCCAACGTCGTCGGAGTGCTCGTTACTCAAGGATCGGACAGCAACGAAATCACCGGCTGCACTCTGATCGGATCGGCCCTCGAAGCAACCACCGCCTGCGGAGTGCGGATGACCGGCGGCGGCAATGACGACAACCGTTTCACGGAGCTTTCCGTCAGCGGATTTTATCATGGAATCCGCGGCGAGGGCACGGCATCGGGGCCGGATGTCGGCACCGTCGTGGAGAATTGCCGCATAACCGGCTCGCGGATTGCCGTTCGCATGGCCTATCAACACCGAGCGGTTCTGCAGAGCAACGAACTCCATCCCGGTTATGCGAGCGCGAGCGGCACCTGCTACGGATTGTATCTTGGCGCGACCGGTGTCAGCGAAACGATTCTGGCCGACGGCAACGCAATCTTCGGAGGAGTTGGCGGAGCGGGCTGCGGAATCTACTCGGCCACCGCCGGAGGAACGGCGGTTCTTCGCAACAACATGATCGGCGCGTGGAACACCACCAACGCCGACCCGACCTATGGAATTCTTATCGGCGGCGGCGCGGCGGAAGTCCAGTTCAACAGCCTTTGGATGAACGACGTGCCCGGCAGCGGATGGGTTGTCGGGATCGCCGATACGGGAACGGCGTCGGTGAATGCGATCAACAACGTCATCCAGATCAGCGAAAGCGAGAATCCGGCGTGGTGTATCCTGCATTCCGGCGGCTCGTTCGTTTCCGACTACAATGCCTTCCACCTCTCGGCAACGCATAATATTCAACTCCGGATTGGACGCTGGTTCAACATTAATTTGCCTGCGCTCCCCGACTGGCAGGCAGCCACCGGACACGACCCGCACAGTTTGACCGGTGATCCGGGATTCGTGGACTCGTTGAACCTGCATATCCGCATGCAAGCCGGTCTGTTGGACGGACGGGGGATTGCAATTGCCGGAGCCGACCGGGACTTCGACGGTGAAACGCGAACCGATCCTCCGGATATCGGTGCTGACGAATACGAGTACCGTCTGGTGGAGTGTGACTTCGGTGTTTCTTGGGCGGGTTCACCGCCGGGGAAATATTCCGCCCATACATCTTATCCCATCCCGGTGCGCATCGTCAACAACGGAATCCTGCCCCAGAGTAGCGGACAGATTCGGTTGTCCTTCGACGGGATCACCGTCAACGAGGCGATGGTCTCTCTGTCGTCGGGCGAGGCGGATACGGTGGTATTGAATTGGGCGACTCCCAGCGTTGCCTTACGGCAAGGTACGTTAATAGTACGCTGTTACCTCGAGGACGACGCCGTCCCCCAGAATGACAGTGTCGCCGCGAGTGTACTGGTGGTCGGTCTCCCGCTGTATGGAGGTTACGTCGTCGGAACCGATTCGCACTCCATTCATGCACAGGAATTCTCCGATCTGACCGAAGCCGTGACTCACCTCATGCTGCGGGGAGTGGAAGGAACCGTCACGCTCGAACTGACCGGGGGAATCCATGACGGACCGCTGGTTCTGGGAGAAATTCCCGGCGCATCCTCCATCCGGCCGGTGGTTTTTCGAAGCCTTAATCCCTATACGCAACCGGCGGAGATCACGGCCGGCACCGGCGACGCTGTGGTGAGGTTGAACGGTACGGATTACGTAACCTTCGAGAATCTGCGCCTGCGGGCTGCCGCGAGCTGCACAACCGTGGTCAGCTTGGCCGACGGAGCCTGCTTCAATAAGTTTTCGGATTGCGAATTGATCGGCAGCGATTCGGCCAGCAGCGTGACAATGGGCGTGCGCATTCTGACCGATGAGAATGATTGGAACACGTTCGACGCCGTGTCGGTGCGGGGCGCGTTCTACGGAATCGCTTTCAAGGGCGGTCCAAGCGGTTCGATCGGCCAAGGGAACAGCGTGCGGAGCTGTCGGATCCAACACGCGCGCTATGGCATCTACGTCGGCAAACAAGCGAACTGTGATATTGCCGGGAATGACATCCAGCCCGGATCGCTTTCGAACGTGGTCGCCGCCTGTTATGGGATCTACGTAACAAACCTCGGGGACGCCGGATGCGTGACCATTCGCGAAAACACGATTCACGACTTCGCGGACGCATCCGGCTCGGTGTCCAATCGCGCCGTAGGGATTTTCGCCGCCCCCACCACCGGCTCAACCGCGCTGATCTATAATAATTTCATCTACGGATTCCAAACCGTCGGCAGCTTGCGGGTAAGTCCGCTCTATCTTTCCTCGGGCAATGTCATCGTCCTCCACAACAGCGTACTCATTGAGAACCTGCCCTTTGGCGGAGACGTAACGGCGGTATATATTTCCACCGGGACGGGCCACGTTTTGAAGAACAATATTCTGGTTTCTCAGGTACAGGGCCGACCCAGCTACGGAGTTTTCCAAGTGGGTGGAACCGGCCTATCCAGCAACGGCAATGATCTTTTCGGAACATCTTCCCAGTTCGTTGTCGGCAATATCTGCGGTACGCCCTATGCGACATTTGCCAACTGGCAGGCCGCCGGATACGACAGCAGCGGAATCTCGGCCGACCCCGGTTTTCGCGGACCACGCGACCTGCATATCCGCGAGACCGCCAGCACCGTGAACGGGCGGGGAGTCTGGACGAACTTGGTCATCCGGGACGTGGATGGCGAGTTACGCGGGAATCCTCCCGACATCGGTGCCGATGAATACGAGTGGCAGGTTGCCGCCAGCGCCGTCCACGATCTTGCCATTCTTCACACGGACGGGACCATCGTGCTCACGTGGAGCCGGGCGACAGGGGCTGCCCGCTATCACGTCTATTCCGGAATCCTGCCCGGATTCGCGATCAGCCAGGAAAATCGTGTAGGGACGGTAACCGACACCACGTTTATTGACACGTTCTTGCCCGGAGTTTCGCTTCTCCGCTTCTATGTGGTCACATCCGATGATGAACCGAACGCTATTCAAACCCATCCGGGACATGGCGAAGCGAACGAACAGCATCTCCTGAAATAGCCTCCCCCCATCCATGATGACCGGAGAGCCACCTCGCTTGGGGTGGTTTTCTCGTACAGGGCTGCCATGTGAATATCTACACGACTTCTTTGCCGATGTGTGTGGTCAAATTCTTCCGGTACTTCGCATGCGATTACGCTAATCTTTGAAACGAGCCTTGGACCCACGCAGAAACGGAAAATCTCTTGGGGGATCAGGTCGAGCAACCAATTGATTAACTTTTGTTTGCTTGAATATCTACAGTAGATAGCCACGTCCTGTTTCATGGCGGGTGCGTTGTGCTATGCAATCACCAATCGGTCTATAGTTTGCAGTGAAATCATGTGAAACATCTTGACATATTTGTCAGTCCCACGCCCTACAACCTCGGGGTATTTGCCTTTGCTTCACGGAATTCGTTCAGAGTCACCCATCTCCAGCAGCCCGAACCGACAGACCGAGACGTCGGCACAGTGCCAGAATCCGGTAGAAACGCTATTCAGCCGAATTGTCGTCCCGGTCGGATCCCGGTTTGAATGCGAACCGCTGATTCGTCCAATTCAGGATTTGGCGAAATGCTGGAAGAGTGACATTTTATTGGTTACTGCCGGCGAGTCCGTCCACGAACCACTGACCAGCCGTGCGGCGGATTTCCATTCGGATTTCGACACCTGTGCCGAGCGACTCCGACAGGCCGGAGTATCGGTTGAGATTCTTCGATCACCGGACCGGCCAACCGTCGCCCTCGAGAACGCAGCTCGACAGCACCATGCAACGCTGATTGTCCTCTCGCCAAAGTCATCCCCCCCTGACGCGCCCCAGTGGTTTGGGACTATCCCGCAACGGCTGATCCGCCGACCCCCAGTGCCCATCTTAGTCCTGAAATCACCTCATCCGATAAAGCTCTGTCCAATTCTGTGTGTGGTTGAAGAGACCGACCCCGCCGTGGAAGCGTTGCGATGCTCTCTGGCTCTGTCCAAGGCAATGCAATCGCGCCTGACGGTACTGGAAGTGGTTGCTCCGTCCCGTCAACCGATGGAATCGAATGCTCCCGTTTGGGGGTTAGTCGGAGGCGTCCCCCACCTGCGATCTTCCTCGCCGGATCCTCGCCGCCCGCAAGATGCACAAGTGCCGACGGAACAAACGCCCGTCGGCGTGCCGGCGATGCTCGACGGATGCGCATTTCTCGGGAGAGTCTTGGGAGAGTGTGATTTGGAAGGAGTCGAGTTCGAGGCCCGAATTACCGTCGGCACACCGGCTACCGAGGTTCTCCTGGCGGCCCGGAAGCACGGTTGCGGATTGATCGTTGCCGGATCCTCCCCCCGCGCGGGACTGATCGCCTGCCTCGGTCGCGGAGTGGCCGAGACGGTTGTCGAGATCTCTGACCGACCGGTTCTTATCCTGCCCTCACCACAGCAAACATCCGCCTCACCTGCCTGACCAATAGCGATTTACTGCCCTCAAGACTGGATTTTGGGTAGCCTCCTCGCTCTCGAAACCGAGCAGAAAATTTCCCTCTCGATCCCGAACAGAAATTCTAACTTATTGTAATTAATTTATTATAGATTTTGAAATCTGAATGGTAAACTCTTGACTTTGCGTAAGATTTCTCATAGATTGGGGATGTAACGATCAACAAGTAGAAGATCATGCTATCAGCAACCTGGCAGTACTCTGTGCGCGCACTTGTGCACTTGGCGATGGCTCGGGGCAAGGGTCCGGTTCTCGCCAGCCATATCGCCGAAACCGAAGGCGTCCCGTTACCCTTCCTGTCGAAAATCCTCCACCAGCTCAAGGTTGCGGGCATCGTGGCCGCCACCCGCGGACAGAAAGGTGGATACATTCTGCAGAAGGATCCGTCCAAGCTCACCCTATTGGATGTTGCTCATTTAACGGATCACGTGGATTTTGGCGAGCAATGCCTGCTGGGCTACAAGTTCTGTGAGGAAAACTGCAACTGCGTCCTCCACAAGGAGTGGGAAGGGATCAAGAGCCAGATTCAGAAGTTCCTCCGAACCAAGACCATCGCCCAGCTTGCCGATGACGGTGCGCGCGAGTCGCTGGACGTGAACGGGATGCTGCGACTACGCCAGCCGCCGCTGCGTCCACCCTACGAAGTGACGAGCGCGGAGTTCTGATCCGCTTTCCAGAAGAGATCTTCTGCACGGCGACCGCGCGGCCGTTCTGATTCCATTCTCCGTATATTCAAACGGGGCTGACTCACAAGTATCGAGTCGGCCCCGTTCCGTTTTCCGGCCTCTCGTGAGGCACGGCTCGTTCCCTTGAATTCCCACCGCCCAGCATGCCACCCAAAAAATGGATTCATCCGAGAAGCGGCGGAACCTCGGTGACTTTTGCGAGTGGCGCGAAATATTCACCCCATTGACGAATTTCCGTGGGGGCAATATTGGGATGAATCCACGGCCGCCATGGAATCTTAATCCTTGAAGGAGGTTCGCATGAATTGCAGCAATCTTTCGTTAGAGCGTATCCCAAGAATATCCGAGGGGAAAGAAAGCGAAGGCTCGCCGAGCCGGGTTAAGCGCTCACGGTCTTCTCCAGTGGTAAGCCACCGGCCGCGCGCAACCCGGCCGGAATCTTCTCACCTCTGTCTCATGCTCACCTTGATCGTGAACCGAGCCCGTTCAACGGCCTGGACTCGCATACTATTTTTGAGATAAGTTCCAGCACCTTTCCGGAAGCTCCGCAATCCCAAAACGGGTCACTTATCCCAAGTGTTGCCGGGCCGCCCGACATCACGTACATCACCCAATCACACCTTCACACTACTGAGCCACTTGTGCCAAATATGCTGACGGGAAACAGACCGTGTCCAGCCCTCGGGGTGCAGTTCAGATACCAAGAAAAAGCCGATGATGAACTCACCGGCTTCTCTCTCGGTCTTGAATTCCGCTACCTTAGCAGCACCATTTTTTTCGTATTGACGAAATCTCCGGCCTGCATTCTGCAGAAGTACATTCCCGAGGGCACGCTTCTCGCGTCCCAGGTGACCGAATAGGAACCGGCAGAAAGCGTCTGATTCACAAGCACGGTTACCTTTCGTCCCATCAGGTCAAACACCTCCACCGTGACCAGACCGGCAGACTCCACATCATAGCAAATGGTAGTGGACGGGTTGAACGGATTCGGGTAAGCCGGATGCAATGCAGAGACTCTCGGTACGGCGGAAGGCTCCTTCGACGTCTTATGATGAATGCCCATCAACCGGTCGAGCAGAATTGAGCGATGCCGTTGATCGGCCGCACGTTGTCGAGAATCCACTTCGCCGCTTTTCTCCGGTTGGGAGCGCAACAACTCGGAAACGCACAAGTCGTATTCGATTCTCAGTGAATCGAAACCGTTGGCGATTGCCATAATCGAATCGCGGGTTGAGTCCGCGGCATCGAAGTTGCTGTCCGCATCGAAGCTATACGAAAGGTTGAAAAGAGCATCCTTCTGCAGTTCTAAACCGACCGGGGGAAGAATCGGATCAAGATTCGCCAGTCGCTCCAACGCTGCGCTTCCCGATGCCGCCGTATCACCGGATAGAGCAACGGCCTCTGCGTAGTGACTGCGGGCGCTGTCTGGTTCATTGGCGCCGATGAACAAGTCGCCGTCGCAGAGAGCTTTGCTGCCACCGCCGGGGGGAGGGGGAGGAATCATTTCCCCTTTGCACACACCCGGATCACTCTGGGGATCAAACAGCCAGAACTTCGGATCCGGCGGAAAGAAGTACTCGATCTTTGCTTTCGGCTCGAAGTGGTTGTTGCGAAGGTCATGCGTTTTGGGTGTGGGGGACAGCTCCTCGCAATAAGCGGCACATTCACCCAATATGAAGTTGTTCATGCCGCCGGCGAAGATCGGGGCAGCCTCCTTGATCCGGATGATGGGGTAACCGCCCACTCCCGAGAAATCATTGGCTCCCGTATTGGCGGTCTCCCAATCGTAGAACGATGGCGCCGCATCACCCAATGCAAAGACGGCACAACTATTGTTGTTCTCAAAATCGTTGCAGGCGAGAATTGGGCTTGCCGCGTAGAACGTGCAGCCGGCATAGTCTTGTTCGTTCAGACCATTGTTGCGGATCACGCAATTGTCAATTCGCCCTGCCTTGCCGCCCTCAGGGTAATCGTTCGACCATTCAATTCCGTTTCCGCTGCAATTCTCGATGATGAGGCTATCGAGTCGCGCATTGGAAAGAGTGGAACCGATTCCGGTTTCAACATCCGAGATCGTGCTGTTGACGATGCGAACCGTCGAGGGACATTTCTCAATGTAGATCCCCGTACCCGTACGCCCTTCGGGATCGCCCTGGATTGTGACACCGTCGAGGATGAGGTTGTCACAATTGATGAGTTCGATCGTGTTGCCGTTGGGATTGGCCGGGATCGAGCTTATGGTGGGGCTGGGAGGAGGAAAGGTGATACGCGTTGGGTCATCCGGATTCCCATGAACGTGGAAAACGAGGGTAAAGGCTCCGGAGAACTGGTATTCTAGGACGAGATCGAATCCATAGATCTCGTAGATCAGAGTGACAGGCCGAAGGTTGTCCCGGTTGAAGAAAATCGGCCATTCATCCCCCAGAGGATGCACGGCATGAAAATACTGCGCATTGTGGCACACCGTTCCGGGTCTGAATTCAACGACGGTACCGCGGGTGAGAGTTACTCCGGCTTGCATAACCAAGGCGTCAGCGTAGATACGGCCGGACCAAGTGACCGCATTCTGAATGGTTTGGTGGTTCCAGATTTCCCATGCACAATTGGTGTGGCGGGGATTCTGGTAGGGTTGCGTCGTCTGCATCCACTCGCGACGATAGTCAATGATCTGATCCGGAAGACCATCCGTCGGCAATTGATGCAATTGAAATCCCTTAATGGTGATGTTGTTGTCGGCAGGGAGAATCGCCGCTATCCCCATCTTGCCCTCGTTCGTGCGAACGATGACCGGAGCCGGTGAAAACGGATAATCGCCAATCGAAAAGGAAACGGCGTCCCCGTTGGTTGAAATGGTATCCGCCCTATTCGAATGATCGTCAGGAAGCGGATTGCGGATCTGGAATCGCCAGGAACTCGTTGTCGCCTCATAGCCATCCATCGGATCCGGGACAATGGTCGCGTATCGGGTGTAGTGATAGGCCGTATTCTCGAAGTCATGGGATTCAATCATTCCGAGATCATGACGATCGAAAGAAATCAGAGAAGTCTGCGGCAAGTCGCGGTCATGATCCCACAGGTGACCGGGAGAAAGGTACTGATCCGGGTTATAGAATCCACCGGTACGGTTATCGCCAGTGGTTGGAAGTCCGTCAAAGGGACGCAGGCGGTTCACGAACCACGTCCGGTAGTGGGGATAGAGTCGCGTCGTGTGGTCTTGCTCTGATCCTTCATGCGCGATCCAGTTCATGCCTGCATACATGTAGCCATTCTTGGGATACATCTCCTCCCAGGGGCGAAGTTCAAACAAAATACCGCTGGCCATCCCGAAGGATATGGTTTCGGGATTATGATCCTCGACCACATTTGCTGTCTGCGGATCATCCAAATGCGTGGAAAGAGGGCTTCCGATTTTCAGGTGCTCACGAAAGTGATAAGCCGCTTCCCCACTCCTCGGAATTGGTGGAACTTCACCCTGCGGAGTCCCGGGGCTGCGGAAACAATGGTGATAGACGTCGTAACAGAGGAAATGCATCTGAGAATTATACCGCCCATCCCCTCCGATGATTGTGCATCCATGGGATTCCCACTGCCCCAGAGCAATGCAGTTGTCCAGGGGTTCGCCATGGTCAAAGTCGTATGGCGCTCCGCAGCCTCCTAACATCGAGTTGGATTCGGCAAGTTCTCGTTGTGTCCAATAGGGAAGGTATACATCATCCAGATCCTCTGTTTGCAGACTACTTACCGGATGACGGACCCAATTGTCCCATCCCTCGAACCACGGTTCGTTTGAATCTCGCCACCAGTTGACCGTATCTTCATGACATATCTGTCCGGTGGCAGCATCCACATGCCTGATTTTGACCGTCTCCTTGAATTTCGGCTGCGGAGAAAACACGCAGTTTTCCCAGTCGTATTGCACCAACGGATATGCGTACATCATGCTGAAAACATACTGTCCGGCGGGACCATCTTCATGGGTGATGACTGGCATACTTCGCTCGACGGCAGAAACGGAGTCGTTTGAATAGATACCGTTCTGCAATCCAACGACAGGGTCCGTTTCGATCACAACAGGCCCCCATAGGGTATGAAACGCGGACTCTTCGACTCCGATAGCCATTGCAGCATATGTAAGCTTCCATATCCAATACTCCTCACATTGCCATTCGTGCTGGACAAGCCTGCAAATTCCGGATAGAAATAATTCATCATGTCCATCGCCGGTTACGTCACGAGCCACAAGAGTCGGACTGCTTAGTCCATACTCAGGGGAGGTCAGAAATCCACCCGTTGGGCCGCTCTCGCCACCGTACCACACAAGGACGTACGTGAAACCTGCTACCTCATCAGTGATCTCCAATCCTCCCCTTCTTCCGACTCGGGTAACTGCCACGTCCCAAAAGCCGTCGCCGTTGAAATCGCCACAGACGGGTGTACCCACCTCGCTCAGCCCCGGCCCCGCCGGCGGAATGGGGTAGGGTCCGCCGATGATTATCCCATCCGATCCGCTGGCAACTAAAAGGAACGGGGAGTCGCCCGAATTCGCAACGAAGACCATCTCTTCGCCCGGAATACGCGGATACATGTCAACGACGATCGGAATCTTGTCGTTCAGACCGATAGAATACCCATGGGTGACATTGGCAATTTGGTCCGCAGGCGCTAAACTATAGACTTCAGCATTTAATCCCGAAGCCATACAGAGGGTGATAAGCGCCGCACAAACAAGTCTCCTAAACATGGCTATTTCCCCTTTCGTTTGGTGCGCGCCCCTGTTGTCAGGCAGTGCACACGGTTCTGTTTACGGACGTGTTACGGGAAAAGATGCGGTCCGCAGAGAGAGTCTGGTAACGACGTTCGATTGTGGAAAACGAAAGCCTGTGGGGATTTTTCGGTCGCCCCACCGGGTGATCGGATGACGTTGTGGCGCAAACCAGATGGTCTCGTGCGCTCACGGTTCAGGATATCTGACCAGAAAGCGTGAACCTCCGATGGTAGTGATAACGAGGTACGGATAGACGAAGATCCGCATGCTCATTATGGAACCCCCGCTGGAACCTCCGTTTGGCCAGACGTCGTTGGTGAGGCTATCCGTGGCCACCCAGCCGGATTCCTGTGTATAAGCCCAGACGGCAATGCCCTGATGAATCACCGGCGGCACGGGCGGAGTCACCTGCCGCACGAACCAAATTGTGTCTTGGGCGGCCTCGACATCTCCGAAGTTGATAAAGGAGCTAATCAGCTCCCGCGAGATTTCCGAGAGATTATCCGGATCTAAATGAATACAATAGAGGATCTGATGAATATCACCCACCAGGTCTCCGCTCATCACCAGCAGGGTACGTGAACCGGGAGCAAAGGAAAGAGCGAACGTGCTGAATCCGGGCAGGATGTCAAACATCACCGGACCTTGCAGAACGCCGCCGGAAGACATGTGATACAGGTTTCGACTGTACGGACGATCCGTTACCGGACAGAGCAGATAGTAGCCGCCGGAGCCATCCGGCTCCACTTCCTCCCCCCACCACCCCGCTCTTGGGAACCTGATCGTATCGGTCCGTAGCACCCGCAAATCCAACGCACAGGTCTGTACATAGGCGCATGTATCCTCGTAGTCCCACCATGATGTATGAAGATATCCCGGACCCCAGAGCGAAATCTCGGGGTCCCATAAGTGGCGAGGGAAGGAATCCGGGAAGGGCCGCGTTTGTTCCGACGTCATGGTTCCGTCCGCTGCATAGCGACGGAAGTAACCACTCGTTTCCGTATAGAACATGAGGGAGACACTGTTGTTTGTGTCCAGAAGCATGAAGCAAAAAGGTCTCTCGCCATTGTTGGCCCAAGTCCAATAGCGGTCAAAAAGCCGTTGTCCCGTTGGGACATCAAGGATCACGAAACGACGGTCGAGTCGCCAGCGGCGTTCTTGGTATTCCGTGGTGATCAAACGCCCGTTCCGGTTCATCATGGGTACGCTGAATGACCAACCATTCAGGCGTGGAAGAAAGCGCCACTCCGCTTGGGCGGCCGGGACCATCGCCAAGACCGAGACGACGACGGCGAAGGCGTGCCAAAGAAGCCGAGTGAGATAGAATGGAAAAGAGAAATCTTTATTCATCGCAACATCATGATTTTAATGGTTTTGGATTCGTGATGGTTCGTCAGTTGACAGAAATATACCCCGCTGGCCAAAAGGTTACCCGACCGATTGGTGCCCGCCCAAGGCACGGTTCCTTCACCACTGTTCCGCCGGCTAAGCGGATATTCCCAGACGATCCTTCCCAACAGGTCGTACACCCTGAGGGTGGCACCGGACGGATCCGTAATCCGGTAACGGAAGACGGTTTGAGAATTAAAGGGATTCGGATAATTGGTCAGCAGCTCGAAGTGATATGGCAACTCCGTACTGCGAACATGGCCAATCGGCAGCGCTTGGCTGCAATCGAGAACCATGAAATAGGCCGTATCACAGGCAAAAACCAGCGAATCATGGACGCAAAGGGCTTGGACACCGTAGCCCCCGTTATAGTACCCGACCTCAAGGGGATTATCCGGATCCTCCAGTGAGAAGATCCGTAAGCCGCGATCTTGATCGGCGACATAGAGGTGCGTTCCCGCAATAGCGAGCTGCTGTGACCGACCTCCGACATTGAACCGGGACACCATCGAAGGTAGTTGGGGATTACTGACATCCACAATGATGACGCCCGCCTGATCGGCGGCGACGTAGGCTCGGCTCCCGAGGACCTTCAAATCGAACGGATCATCGGGCAAGGCCAGCGAAGCAATCAAGTTAGGGGAGGTTGGATCATCCAAGCCGAACACCTTGAGGCCGAAATCAAGATCCGTGGCAAAGAGATAGTTATCTTGCCAGACGACGGCGCAGTAGGCGGTCGGCAACCATAAAGGCTCAGGACTAATATCGGACCGCCGCAGCAGGCGGACATGCGCACTATCGCAGGCTAAGATGATGTTCGCCTCCAGATTTCCGAAATAGAGGCTGTCTCCACGCTTGGCAAGCGAAATCAGATAGCCGTCGCTCCAGATTGAGTCAATCGGTTGCAGCCCATCGGCCGTCACCCGCGACATTCTTCCACAGCCCTTGACTTCGTAGAAAAAGCCGTCGTCGTAGAGGGTCATATAGGTATAAAGTTGTCCTGAAATTTCCCACAGCATCCTGATCCATCCGGGATCGGAAACATCATATCCTATATTACTACCGACGATCACACCAGAGTCTGTCCAAGTCACACAATAACCGTAGTAGGATTGGCCACGGGGAAGGTGTATGCTCCCGAGCAACCGAACATTCGAGCTGTCCCCGGGTTGTGCACTTGCGGTAGCGGACAAAACCATCATGCAGATGATGAGCGCTGGCAACTTTCGTCTATTCATAACGCTGTGACTCTTCCTTTCTGATCTCCCAAAAGAAGCGACGAGCCCCTGAGCTACCGAATGACTCGATAGCCCAAGGACTCGTCGTGGAAACTTGCTGAACAGAGGTTGCAGCATGATTGATCGCTGACTCACCGGAGCCTGCCCTCAGCCTGCGACCAGCTTTGACGGGAAAATAGGCACACGAAGGGCGAAAGTCAATAGGCAATCGAAGACTGGAGAATGCTCAAGAAATGCCCATACTTTCGGTCAGGCTATAGCAAACTATGACTTCCTCTCGCACCTTTCAGAATCAGCTTCATCCGACAGGCCGGATTCGTTCTCAACGAAGAGTGTCTGGGCGGCACAGACCGCGCTGTAATGTGACGGATTCCTCATGGCGCCCGCTTATGCCGTGGTCTACTCTCATTCTCGTATCAGTTCCGGCGTAGTACTTTTCGGGCTTTCTCTAGTTTGGGTCGTTGGGGAAACCACCAGCTCGAATCTACATAGTCACAAACCCAAATAGTATTCGGCTCTGTGGCTGCGTCCCAGCCACTCCCGAAAGCAACTGCAATGGTCAACAAGTCACTGTTAACATTATGCTTACCGACCCAATCCTCCTCACCCTTCAAACGAACAAAGCCCTGCCGCAACCCGTGCAGCAGGGCTTGTGTTTCTGATTCGTCGTATCGTCCGCGCAAACTTCCCGTCGCCAACGTCCTGACCGCTTCTTAATCATGGTGCGGCCCCTGGGTGAGAAGACACGAATTCCCTCTTTCAATTTAGCCTGCCCCATATTATCTGTCAAGAGTTCTGGACACGATTTCAAATGTGCAACAATCAGATCACACCATCAGATTCATTTTACTTCATCGTCCAAGAAACCAATGTCAACATTCGGATGCACAATTTCTTCACATGGTGATATGGGCAAATTTTCACAAGGATTCAATGAGAAATTAGCGTTATCTGTATTCTTGACAGACTCGCGGCCTGGCCCTCGTCAAACTGACCATTCCATGCCTCTCCATGAAAAGCGAGTCGAAGCACATCTTGTTCGGCTGAACGCCACGAGATACGCTCTGGATAAAACGACTGGGCGGTGGGCAGGACGGAGGAACGAAAGGTGCTGATGTTGTGAGTGTAGCGGTGGAGATTGCGTCGTAGCAGGTACGGCCTTCGGACAATCGGGAACAAGTATCTGGATACGTCAATATGGTCAAGGTGCCGCAGCAACGAGAATCAAGCCGACACCTGATGATGGCTACATTGTCGTCGGAACAAGCGCGGGCGTAGAGATGGGAGCAGGCTTCCACGTAGTAAAAACGAGACCTGACAAAACACCGAAATCCAAATCTATCCGTGAATAGTATTAGAGCGTATCCCAAAAACATCAGAGGGGAATGCGTGATTTCTCCCGGTGGTGACTCTCCAGAGTCACCCCTCCACCACCTTGCTGA